>NZ_JBEXSH010000210.1:0-11309 GCF_040613555.1 Streptomyces sp. NPDC006265 | reverse complement strand
GCACCCGCCGACTCCCCCCTCGCGCTCCTGCCGGTCATCGCGCACGCCGAGCGGTACCGCGTGCTGGCCGCCGCCGGGTACGAACCCGCCGACCCGGCCGCCTCCGGCCACTGGACGGGCCGCCGCGCCCGGCAGGTCATGAAGGCCGCCTTCGACTGGTGGCTGGAATGGGAGCTGGAGGGACACCCGCGGCGGCTGATCGACCTGAACTTCCTCGCCCACGCAAAGTTCTGCGAGGGGCGGGGCGCCGAGGCCGCCGCCCTGTTCCACCGGATCGGCCGCCACGCCACCCCGGCGCCCTGGTCGTACCCGGACCGCGACCCGCACACCGCTTTCGCCGCCGCCCGCGCCGGCGCGCTCGGCACGGCCTGACCCCCGACCCGAAGAGTGAGGACGCTCCCCCGATGACCACGGACAGTTCGAGAACGAGCCCATCCGCCTCCGGCGGCATCAGTACGTTCAAGGGGCACGAGCGCGCCCTGCGCGCCGACCGGCTCGGCACCGGGGGCCTGCTGCTCTCCGTCCTCGCCGCGACCGCGCCGCTCATGGTCGTCGCGGGTGTCATGCCCACCACATTCGCGGTGATGGGCATCGTCGGCCAGCCGCTGCTCTTCGTCGTCCTCGGCGTCGTCCTGATCCTGTTCAGCGTCGGATACGCCGAGATGAGCCGCCACGTCCACAACGCGGGCGCCTTCTACGCGTACATCTCCCGCGGTCTCGGCGGCACCGCCGGCGCGGGCGCCGCCCTGGTCGCCCTCGTCGCCTACAACGCGCTCCAGGTCGGCATCTACGGCATCTTCGGCTTCGAGGTCTCCGGGCTCCTCGCCACCTACGCCGACATGGAGATCGCCTGGTGGATACCGGCGCTCGTGGCCGCGCTCGCCGTCGGGCTGCTGGGCTGGCTCAAGATCGACGTCAACGCCCGCGTGCTCGGCGTGCTGCTGGTCATCGAGGTGCTCCTCGTCGTGGTCTTCGACATCGCCGCGATCGCCGACCCCGGCAAGGAGGGCCTGTCACTGCACGCCTTCAACCCCGACACCCTCACCGGCGCGGGCGTCGGCACCGCGCTGTGCTTCTGCATCGCCGCCTTCCTCGGCTTCGAGCAGGCCCCCGTCTACGCCGAGGAGACCAGCCGCCCGCACGTGCTGGTGCCGCGGGTGATGTTCTTCGCCGTCGGCGGGGTCGCCGTCTTCTTCGCGCTGAGCTCCTGGGCCCTCACCGTCGCCACCGGCCCCGCCGCGATCGTCGGCACGTCCCAGAAGCAGAGTGCCGGGCTGCTGTTCTTCCTCACCGAGTCCCGCCTCGGCGGTACCTTCACCGACGTCCTGCACGTCCTGTTCGTCACCGGCATGTTCGCCGCGCTGCTCAGCTTCCACAACGTCGTCGCCCGCTACGCCTTCGCCATGGGCCGCGAGGGACTGCTGCCCGCCGCCTTCGGCCGCACCAGCGGCAGCAGCGGCGCCCCGGGCACCGGTTCGCTGCTCCAGACCGTCGTGGCCGTGGCGGTCGTGGCCACCTTCGCCATCGCCGACGACAAGCCGGCCGGCGACCCGACCGCGCCCGTCCTGCACCTGTTCACCTGGGACGGCAACATCGGCGCCCTCGGCGTGATCGTGCTGATGGCGGCGGCCTCCCTGTCCGTCGTCGTCTTCTTCGTCCGCCGCGGCGCCGCGGGCGCCCAGGCCTGGCGGCTGGCCACGTCCGCGCTGGCGGGCATCGCCCTGCTGGTGATCGCCTGCTACACGGTGAAGGACTTCGAGGTGCTGGTCGGCGCCGGCCCCGGCTCCTCGCTGAGCTGGGTGCTGCCCGGCATCATCGGCCTCGCGGCGCTCGCCGGGGTGGTCCTCGGCCTGGTGCTGCGCGCCCGCGACCCCGAGAAGCACGCCCGGATCGGCCTCGGCAACGAGGCGTTCCAGCTCGACAAGGCGGCCTCCTCCTGACGCGGCCCGCGTAAGAAGTCGTTACGGAAGTCTGACGAGCACCCGCGATCCCTGTCGAATCGGGGTCGCGGGTGTTCGAATGAGTACGTGAACGAGGACGTACCCAAGGGTGTGAACGATGAGCACCCCGAAGAGCGGGGCACCCCGATCGGCCGCCGCGTCTTCCTCGGCACCCTCGCCCTGGGTGCCGTCGGCGTGGCCGCCGCACCTCCGCTGCAACGCGGCCTGGAGGGCTTCCTGGGCGGCGCGGCCGACAAGGACCCCACCGGCCTGACGGGCCTGCTTCCCAACGGTGGCGGCTTCCGCTACTACTCGGTCGCCTCGTCCGTCCCGCGCAAGAACGCCGGCAGTTACCGGCTCACCGTGGACGGCCTGGTCGGCCGGCCGACGACCTATACCCTCGCCGACCTCAAGGCCCTGCCGCAGACCCGCATGGTCCGCGACGTCCAGTGCGTCACGGGCTGGCGCGTCCCCGACACCCCCTTCGAGGGCGTACGCCTGTCCCGGATCCTGGACGCGGCCCGGGTCCGCCCCACCGCCAAGGCCGTCCGTTTCACCTGCTTCGACGGCACGTACACCGAGAGCCTCACCCTCGACCAGGCCCGCCGCGCGGACGTCCTGGTCGCCCTGCGCATGCAGGACAAGGATCTCGGCCACTCCCACGGCGGCCCGGTCCGGCTCTACGTGGCGCCCATGTACTTCTACAAGTCCGCCAAGTGGCTCTCCGGCATCACCGTCACCGACGAGGTACGGCCGGGCTACTGGGAGGAGCGCGGCTACGACGTCGACGCCTGGGTGGGTCGCTCGAACGGGCGGGACGATGACCCTACGAGCTGACACACCGCCGGTCACGGCCGACGTGCGCCGCTTCACCACGCTGCAGCGCTGGACCCACCGCACCACGGCCGCGCTGATGGGCATCTGCATCATCACCGCGGCCTGCCTCTACATCCCCCAGCTCGCCGAACTCGTCGGCCGCCGCGCTCTGATCGTCACCCTGCACCAGTGGGCCGGCCTCGCCCTGCCCGTCCCCGTCCTGGCCGGCCTCGCCTCCCGGGCCTTCCGCGCCGACCTCGGCCGCCTCAACCGCTTCGGCCCGCACGACCGCACCTGGCTGCGCGCCGCCCTGCACCGCGACAAACGCCGCTCGTCCCGCCCCGCGGCCAAGTTCAACGCCGGCCAGAAGCTCTACGCGGCCTGGATCGCGGGCGCCACACTGGTCATGCTCGCCACGGGCCTGATGATGTGGTTCACCCACCTCACCCCCTTGCTCTGGCGCACCAGCGCCACCTTCGTCCACGACTGGCTGGCCCTCACCATCGGCATCGTCCTGGCAGGCCACATCGGCATGGCCCTGGCGGACCCGGAGTCGAGAAGGGGCATGCGCACGGGCAAGGTGAGCAGAGAGTGGGCAGACCGAGAGCACCCTCTGTGGCGTCAGTAGAGCTATCAGGGGCGCGGGGAACTGCGCGACAAGCCACGACGCACCCGCAGACGCACGACTACGGATCCGTTACGGCGAAGGGGCGAAATCCAACAGCACCTTGCAGGACCGGCTCCGATCAGCCGCCAGCGCGAACGCGGACTCGGCGTCCCCCACGGGTACTACCGCACTGATCAGCCCGTCGAACGCCGGTTCCCGGGCCAGCAGCGTCAACGCCTCGTCGAACTCACCGCCGAAGCGAAACGCCCCGCGCAGCTCGATCTCACGGCTCACCACGAGGTTTCCCGCGAACGGACTGTGCCCCGCCGGCAACATCCCCAGCTGCACGACGACCCCGCCCCGGCGCACCCGGCGCAGACAGGTGTCGAGCCCCGCCGCCACGCCGGACGCCTCGACGGCCAGGTCGACCTCGTCCGGCCATCCGCGGTCGTCGGGGTCATCGGCCCGTACGGCCGTCCCGGCCCCCGCGATCCGCCCGTACTCCAACGCCTCCGGCAGCAGGTCCGAGACCGTGATGTGCGCGGCACCGGCCGCCTTCGCCGCCGCGACCACCAGACATCCGATGGGCCCGGCGCCCGTCACCAGCACATGCCGCCCCGCCACCCCACCGGCCCGCCGCACCGCGTGCAGAGCGACCGACAGGGGCTCGGCCAGCGCGGCCCGCCGCAGCTCCAGCCCGTCCGGCAGCGCCCGCACCTGCGCCGCCGGCACGACCACCTGGGCCGCGAACCCTCCCTGTACATGGGGAAACCGCGCCGCACTGCCGAGATACCGCGTGTCCCGGCAGACGTTGCGCCGCCCGGCCGCGCACTCCGGGCAGACCCCGCACGGAGTGGCCGGATGCACGGCGACGGCCCTGCCCGGTACCGGCCCCGACGCGTCGGCGCCGTACTCCACGACGGTCCCCACGACCTCGTGCCCGAGCACCATCGGCTCCCGCAGCCGGAAGTCGCCGACCCCGCCGTGCCGCCAGTAGTGCAGATCGGACCCGCACACCCCGCCGTAGCGCACGGCGACCAGCGCCCGACCGGGTCCGGGCCGTGGCACCGGCAGCTCCGCCACCCTCAGGTCGCCCTGACCGTGGATCACACAACCCAGCATCACAGCCGCCTCCCGGCAGGTCACAGCACGCTCGTCATACCGCCGTCGACATACAGCACCTGCCCGCTGACGAAGTCGGCGGCCGGGGAGGCGAGGAACAGCACCCCGCCCACCAGGTCCTGGGTACGGCCCCAGCGTCCGGCCGGAGTGCGCCTGCGCACCCAGGCGCTGAACTCCTCGTCCTCCACCAGCGGCCGGGTCAGCTCGGTCTCGATGTAACCCGGGCCCAGGCCGTTGACCTGCACCCCGTACGGCCCCCAGTCCGCGCACATGCCCTTGGTGAGCATCTTCAGCGCACCCTTGGTGGCGGCGTACGGCGCGATCCCGGGCCGCACCACCTCGCTCTGCAGCGAGCAGATGTTGATGATCTTCCCGTGGCCGCGTTCCGTCATCCGGCGCGCCGCCTCACGGCCGACCAGGAAGGCGCTGGTCAGGTTGGTGTCCAGGATCCGGTGCCAGTCGGACTCCCCGAACTCCAGCAACGGGGCGCGCAGTTGCATGCCCGCGTTGTTGACGAGGATGTCGAGCGGACCCACCCGCTCCTCGACCTCGGCGACCCCCGAGGCCACCGATGATCCGTCGGTCACGTCGAACGCGGCCGTGTGCACCCGGTCGCCGGGCAGCTCCGCGACGGCCCCGGCGAGCCGGTCCTTGTCGCGTCCGTTCAGCACGACCGTGCAGCCGGCCTCCGCCAGAGCGCGCGCGAGCGCGAGTCCGATGCCCCGGCTGGAGCCGGTGACCAGCGCCGTACGGCCGGCGATGTCGAAGAGGGGATGAGCCGTCATCGCCGCGGCACTCCTAGATCACTAGGGACAGCAGCAGGACCAGACCGCCGGCGACCACCGAGATGATCGTCTCCATGACGGACCAGGTCTTGATGTTCTGACCGACGCTCAGCCCGAAGTACTCCTTCACCATCCAGAAACCGGCGTCGTTGACGTGGCTGAAGAACAGCGAGCCGGCGCCGATGGCCAGGACGAGCAGAGCGGCGTGCGTGGTGGACATGTCCGCCGCGAGCGGGGCGACCAGACCGGCCGCCGAGACCGTGGCCACCGTCGCCGAACCGGTCGCGAGCCGGATCACCACCGCGATCAGCCAGGCCAGCAGCAGCGCGGGGATGGCCCAGTCCTCGGAGACGTCCAGGACCATCTGACCCACGCCCGTGTCGATGAGGGTCTGCTTGAAGCCGCCGCCCGCGCCGACGATCAGCAGGATGCCCGCGATCGGCATGAGGCTCTTCTCGACGAGCGGTGATATCCGCTCCTTGGAGAACCCGGCGGGCCGCAGCAGCGTGAAGATGCCGACCAGCACCGAGGCGAGCAGAGCGATCATCGGGGCGCCGACGACGTCGAAGACTCGCTGCACCGCGTTCTCGGGATCGTCCACGACGATGTCGACCAGCGCCTTGGCGAGCATGAGGATCACCGGGAGCAGCACGGTGAAGAGCGTGGCGCCGAAGCCGGGACGCCGGTCCAGTTCCTCGGAGGCGCGCTGCGGGATCATCTTCTCGGGGGCCGGGACGTCGACCCAGCGGGCCGCGTACTTGGAGAAGACCGGCCCGGCGATGATCACCGTCGGGATGGCGACGAGAACGCCGAGCGCCAGCGTCACGCCGAGGTCGGCCCCGACCGCGTCGATCGCGACCAGCGGACCGGGGTGCGGCGGCACCAGGCCGTGCATCACGGACAGGCCCGCGAGCGCCGGGATGCCGATGCGCATCAGCGAGTAGTTGCCGCGCTTGGCGACCATCAGCACGACCGGGATCAGCAACACGATGCCGACCTCGAAGAACAGCGGCAGCCCGATCACGGAGGCGATCAGCACCATCGCCCACGGCATCGAACGCCCGCCGGCCTTGGCGAGGATGGTGTCGACGATCTGGTCGGCGCCGCCGGAGTCGGCGAGCATCTTGCCGAGGATCGCCCCGAGGGCGATCAGCACACCGACGCCGGCGACCGTGGAGCCGAGGCCGGCGCTGAAACTGAGCAGCACCTTGTCCAGGGGTGCCCCGGCGATCGCGCCGAGCGCCAGCGACCCGATGGTCAGCGACAGGAACGCGTGCAGCTTGAACTTGGTGATGAGCAGGACGATGACGGCGATGCCCGCCAGGACGGCGATGCCCAGCTGAGCGTGACCGGCCGAGGTGATCGGCTCGGGTGCGTCCGCTGCCAGCATCTCGACGCTGAGTCTGGTCACGGTGGGTTCCCTTTGCGTTGGGGAGAGGAAGAGGGAAAAGGGGGAAACCGTCAGGGGCTACTGGACGGGCTCGGGGAGGTCCCGCAGGGCGTGGGCCGCCCGCTCGGTGATCTCCTCCGGGTCGCCCGCGACGTCCACCCCGACCCCCGCCTCGTCCGCCGCGAGGGGCTGGAGCGTGGCGAACTGGGAGTCGAGCAGCGCCGTGGGCATGAAGTGCCCCTGCCGGTGCGACATCCGGTCCTCGATCAGCGCGCGGTCACCCGTGAGGTGCACGAAGACCACGCCCGGCGCGGCGGCCCGCAGCCGGTCGCGGTACGACCGCTTCAGTGCCGAGCAGCTGACGACCCCGCCGAGCCCGGCCCGCCCGTGGGCCCACGCGCCGATGGCGTCGAGCCAGGGCAGGCGGTCCTCGTCGGTGAGCGGGGTGCCGGCCGACATCCTGGCGATGTTGGCCTGCGGGTGGAAGTCGTCGCCCTCGGCGTACGGAACGCCGAGCCGGGCCGCGAGCAGGGGACCGATGGTGGTCTTGCCGGTGCCCGCTACGCCCATGACCACGACGACATGGGGGGTGTTCATCGCTGCCTCACTGTCTGCTGTCCGAGGTCGACACGTGATGTCGACGCAACTGAAACCCATTAGGTACGACGAATTCAAGAGTCAGTGATGATTAAGTCTGACTTTTTGTCTCCGTGATCTGCCCCGTACGCTGAGTGCATGAGCGCAACGGGCCGGGGGCTGCACGGCCGGGTACTGGACACCCTCGGCCCCGAGATCACGGCGGGTGAGTACCCGCCGGGCAGTGTCCTGCGCACCGACGAGCTCGCCCAGCGTTTCGACGTGTCGCGCTCCGTGATGCGCGAGGCGGTCCGCGTCCTGGAGTCCATGTACCTGGTCGAGTCCCGCCGCCGCGTCGGCGTGACGGTCCGCCCGAAGTCCGAGTGGAACGTCTACGACCCGCAGGTCATCCGCTGGCGTCTGGCCGGCGCCGACCGCCCCGGGCAGCTTCGGTCCCTCACGGTGCTGCGCTCCGCGATCGAACCGGTCGCGGCCGGTCTCGCCGCGCGGCATGCCACGGCCGAGCAGTGCGCCGAACTCACCCGGTGCGCCCTCGGCATGGTCGCCCACTCACGCGGTCACAAACTGGAGGGGTACCTCCTCCATGACGTCGCCTTCCACCGCGTCGTCCTGGTCGCCTCCGGCAATGAGATGTTCGCCCGCCTCGGCGACGTCGTCGCGGAGGTCCTGACGGGGCGTACCCAGCACGACGTGATGTTCGAGGATCCCGACCCGGCCGCCGTCACCCTGCACGTCCAGGTCGCGGAGGCGGTCCGCGAGGGCGACGCCGTCCGGGCGGAGGAACTGACCCGCGAGATCACGGTCGGCGCCCTCCAGGAACTCGACATCCTGGCGCCGTAGCGGCTACGCCGGAAACTCCCCGTCGACGTACACCCAGGCCCCGTCGACCCGCTCGAACCGGCTCAGCTCGTGCAGGGATCCGCCCCGGTACGACGCCCGGAACTCCACGGTGCCGGTGGCGTGGAACGCGGACCCGTCGCTCGTCCCCAGGACCTCCAGCCCGGTCCACCGCATCCCCGGATCCAGCTCCAGCCGGCCCGGTCGCGTGCGCGGATGCCACGTCCGCAGCAGATACGCGACATCCCCCTTCACGAACGCGCAGTACCGCGACCGCATCAACGCCTCGGGGGTCGGCGCGGCAGCGGTCCCGGAGTGGAAACGGCCGCAGCACGCCGCGTAGGTCTGGGGGAGTCC
Organism: Streptomyces sp. NPDC006265; assembly: GCF_040613555.1. Lineage (NCBI taxonomy): Bacteria > Bacillati > Actinomycetota > Actinomycetes > Kitasatosporales > Streptomycetaceae > Streptomyces > Streptomyces sp. NPDC006265. The sequence goes on along the minus strand of NZ_JBEXSH010000210.1, from coordinate 2,858 downwards.
GCACGGGCAGGAACGGCTGGTCATGGTCACCTCTCCGCGAAACACCTGAGGGCCGTGACCTCGTGGTCACGGCCCTCAGGCTCGATGTGTCCGAGGGGGGACTTGAACCCCCACGCCCGATAAAGGGCACTAGCACCTCAAGCTAGCGCGTCTGCCATTCCGCCACCCGGACAAGGTGTCTGTCGCGCGGGTTCTCCCCGCGGCGACGACGTAAACATTACCAGGCCTTCCGGGGTGGCCGATCACCCCCCGTCCGCACCCCGGCGAGGCGTGAACGGCGTGCGACGGGCCGGGAGCGCTCTTGGGGTGCGGGCGCGGGAGAGAGAGGATGAGGGGGACCCACCAGCAGTGACACCGGGAGGATGCACGTGAGCGAGACGGACACGGCCAGGAGCGTCACCGGCGAGGACGAGGTCGTGGACCTCTGCCGCGAGCTGATCCAGATCGACACCAGCAACTACGGCGACCACTCGGGTCCGGGCGAGCGCAAGGCGGCGGAGTACGTCGCCGAGAAGCTCGCCGAGGTCGGGCTCGAACCGCAGATCTTCGAGTCCCACCCGGGCCGCGCCTCCACGGTGGCCCGCATCGAGGGCGAGGACCCCTCCCGGCCCGCGCTCCTCATCCACGGCCACACCGACGTCGTACCGGCCAACGCGGACGACTGGACGCACCACCCCTTCTCCGGCGAGATCGCCGACGGCTGTGTGTGGGGCCGCGGTGCCGTCGACATGAAGGACATGGACGCGATGACCCTGGCGGTCGTCCGTGACCGGTTGCGCAGCGGGCGCAAGCCCCCGCGCGACATCGTCCTCGCGTTCCTCGCCGACGAGGAGGCAGGCGGCACGTACGGCGCCAAACACCTCGTGCGCAGCCACCCCGACCTGTTCGAGGGCGTCACCGAGGCGATCAGCGAGGTGGGCGGATTCTCGTTCACCGTGAGCGAGCAGCGCCGGCTCTACCTGATCCAGACGGCCGAGAAGGGCATGCACTGGATGAAGCTCACCGTGGCCGGCACGGCCGGGCACGGGTCGATGATCCACCGGGACAACGCGATCACCGAGCTGTCGGAGGCCGTGGCGCGGCTCGGGCGGCACAAGTTCCCGGTGCGCGTCACCAAGACCACCCGCGCCTTCCTCGACGAGCTCGGTGACGCGTTCGGCACCGAACTCGACCCGGAGGACATGGAGTCGACCCTGGCGAAGCTCGGCGGCATCGCCAAGCTCATCGGCGCGACACTGAGCAACACGGCCAACCCCACGCAGCTCGGCGCCGGTTACAAGGTCAACGTCATCCCCGGCGAGGCGACCGCCCACGTCGACGGACGGTTCCTGCCCGGCCACGAGGAGGAGTTCCTCGCCGACCTCGACCGGATCCTCGGCCCGAAGGTGCGGCGTGAGGACGTCCACGCCGACAAGGCCGTCGAGACCACCTTCGACGGGGCGCTCGTGGCGGCCATGCAGTCCGCGCTGCTGGCCGAGGACCCGACCGCCAAGGCGGTCCCTTACATGCTCTCCGGCGGCACGGATGCGAAGTCCTTCGACGACCTGGGCATCCGCGGCTTCGGCTTCGTGCCGCTGAAGCTGCCGCCGGAGCTGGACTTCGCCGGCATGTTCCACGGCGTCGACGAGCGGGTGCCGGTGGAGGGCCTGCAGTTCGGCGTGCGCGTGCTCGACCGCTTCATCGACGCGTCCTGAAGCCACCCCCGCGGACGGTCGTATTCGGTCGCGCGTACGGAACCTGCTGGGAAGAGTGAATGCGACCATAAGCTCGTAGCCTCATTACTCCAGCCTCGTTACAGGTAATGCGATCGCAAGATGGGTCGCTTTTGCCAACTAGGAGGAATAATGATCAAGAAGGTCGTCGCTGCTGCGGCTGCCACCGGTGGGCTGGTTCTCGCGGGCGCGGGCCTGGCCGTCGCCGACTCGGGTGCTCAGGGTGCCGCCGTGCACTCCCCGGGCGTCCTGTCCGGCAACGTTGTCCAGGTGCCCGTTCACGTCCCGGTGAACGCCTGCGGCAACACGGTCTCCGTGATCGGGCTGCTGAATCCTGCCTTCGGCAACACCTGCATCAATAAGTGATGCTTTCCCCTCACTGAGGGGAGTTCAAAGCCATCGGTCCCGGAATGCGTGCCATGCGCTCCGGGGCCGAACGCTTCTTTCGAGGAATTCGAGAAGAATTCGAGACTGGGTCGAAGGCAGGTATTCAGAAAATGCGACAGGCTACCCGCAAGGGTCTGATGACGGTGGCGGCCGCGACCGGCGTGATCGCCGCCGCGGGCGGCTCCGCGCACGCCGACTCGGGCGCCCAGGGTTCGGCGTCGGGCTCGCCCGGCGTGCTGTCCGGAAACTCGGTGCAGGCGCCGGTGTACGCGCCGGTCAACGTGTGCGGGAACACGGTCAACGTCGTCGGTGTGCTCAACCCGTCGGTGGGCAACTCGTGCGCGAACAAGGGCGGTGGATCGTCGTCTGGGGGATACGGCGAACACGGCGGTCACGGTGGTCACGGCGGCTCCCACGCGGGCGGGCACGCCACCGACTCGCCCGGCGTCGGCTCGGGCAACCACGTCCAGGCGCCGGTCCACGTGCCGGTGAACGTCTGCGGCAACAGCGTCGACGTCATCGGCGTCGGCAACCCCAGCACGGGCAACGACTGCTCCAACGGTGGCGGCGGCCACCACGGCACCCCGCCGGGCGGCGGCCACGAGACCCCTGGCCAGCCGGGGGGCCCGGGCCAGCCGGGGAACCCCGGTAACCCGGGCGATCCCGGGAACCCGGGTGACCCCGGCACCCCCGGCACCCCCGGGAACCCGGGTGGCCCCGGCACCCCCGGTGAGCCCGGTACCCCGGGCACCCCGCCCG
>NZ_JBEXSH010000209.1:0-11352 GCF_040613555.1 Streptomyces sp. NPDC006265 | reverse complement strand
CTCGGACATCGAGTTCCATGAAGCGGGCGTCGTGTCCGTCGACCGTCAGCGCGCCGGCCGACATCGACGTCGGGATCCTCTACGACCACTTCACGCCGTTCGTGCTGACACAGCTGGAGGAGTTCGGCTTCTGCGGCCCCGGCGAGGCGGCGGACTTCGTGGCCGAGGAGCACCTGCCCCTCAACACGCACGGCGGGCAGCTGGGGGAGGCGTACCTGCACGGCATGAACGGCATCGCGGAGGCCGTCCGGCAGATCAGGGGCACCGCGGCGAACCCGGTGCCCGGAGCGGCGCGGGTCCTGGTGACGGCGGGGACGGGCGTACCCACGTCGGGACTCGTACTGACCGCCGACCCGCAGGGGTGAACCCGCAGTACCCCGGGACCGGTGCTCCACCTGTAGGAGGTGCAGCAGCCCCTACCCCTACAACCTGAGGGGGACCCCGCTTCGGGACCTGCGGCCGATCCGCTCGCCGGACTGTCGCTCATAGCGTTGAGCCATGACCACACTCGTCTGCACGAGCGCTTCGAAGGCGGCCGGACCAGCGGCGCAGACCCTTCCGTACCCGTCGTTCTCGTCGTACGTCAGGGCCCGCCAGCCGGTGCTGCTGCGTACCGCCCGCTCGCTCACCGGCAACCCGAGCGACGCGGAGGACCTGCTGCAGACCGCCCTCACCAAGACCTACGTCGCCTGGGAGCGGATCGAGGACCATCGTGCCCTGGACGGCTATGTGCGCCGGGCGTTGCTGAACACCCGGACCTCGCAGTGGCGCAAGCGCAGGGTCGACGAGTTCGCCTGCGAGGAGCTGCCCGAACCGGACCCGGTCCCGGGCGGTGACGACCCGGCCGAGCAGCAGGCGCTGCGCGACGCGATGTGGCGGGCGATCATGCGGCTGCCCGCCCGGCAGCGGGCGATGGTGGTCCTCAGGTACTACGAGGACCTCAGCGAGGTGCAGACGGCCGAGGTGCTCGGCGTTTCGGTGGGTACGGTGAAGTCGGCCGTCTCACGGGCGCTCGGCAAGCTCCGCGAGGACGCTGAGCTGGGGCTTGTCCGCCGGTGAAGGGCTGTCCCGCCCGGCTGTGAGCTGTCCCTCCGACATGGCGTGATGTGATCGATCGCCCGGTCCTAGTGACATACCACGCGGTATGTGCGCAGAATCAGCGCAACCCTTACCACCGCGTAGGCAATGTCGCCCCCCGGGAGGACGCCGTGCTGAGCACGATGCAGGACGTACCGCTGCTGATCTCTAGGATCCTGACCCACGGGTCGACGATCCACGGGACATCGCAGGTGACCACCTGGACCGGTGAGGACGAGCCGCACCGCCGCTCCTTCGCGGAGATCGGCGCCCGCGCGGCCCAGCTGGCCCACGCGCTGCGGGAGGACCTCGGCGTCACCGGCGACGAGCGTGTCGCGACTCTCGCCTGGAACAACGCGGAACACGTCGAGGCCTACTTCGCGATCCCGTCCATGGGCGCGGTCCTCCACACCCTGAACCTCCGCCTCCCGCCCGAGCAGCTGGCCTGGATCGTCAACCACGCCGCCGACCGCGTGATCATCGCCAACGGTTCGCTGCTCCCCCTGCTCGCCCCGCTGCTGCCGCATCTGAAGCCGGTCGAGCACGTGGTCGTCACGGGCCCGGGAGACCGCTCCCTCCTCGCCGACGCGGCCGTCCGCGTCCACGAGTACGAGGACCTGATCGCCGGCAAGCCGACCTCGTACGACTGGCCCGAGCTGGACGAACGCCAGGCCGCCGCCATGTGCTACACCTCCGGCACCACCGGCGACCCCAAGGGCGTGGTCTACAGCCACCGCTCCATCTACCTGCACTCCATGCAGGTCAACATGGCCCAGTCGATGGGCCTGACCGACGAGGACACCTCGCTGGTCGTGGTCCCCCAGTTCCACGTGAACGCCTGGGGCCTGCCGCACGCGACCTTCATGACCGGCGTGAACATGCTGATGCCGGACCGCTTCCTCCAGCCGGCCCCCCTCGCCGCCATGATCGAGGGCGAGCGGCCGACCCACGCCGCCGCCGTCCCCACCATCTGGCAGGGCCTGCTCGCCGAGCTGACGGCGAACCCCCGTGACGTCTCCTCCCTCGGCCAGGTCACCATCGGAGGCTCGGCCTGTCCCCCCGCGCTGATGGAGGCCTTCGACAAGCTGGGCATGCGGGTCTGCCACGCCTGGGGCATGACGGAGACGTCCCCGCTCGGCACCATCGCCCGCCCGCCGGCCGGGGTGGCCGCCGGCACCGAGGAGGAGTTCGCCTACCGCCTCACCCAGGGCCGCTTCCCGGCCGGCGTCGAGGCCCGCCTGACCGGCCCCGGCGGCGAACGCCTCCCCTGGGACGGCGAGTCCGCCGGCGAGCTGGAGGTGCGCGGCGCATGGATCGCGGGCGCCTACTACAACGGCCCCGACGCCGAACCGCTGCGCCCCGCCGACAAGTTCAGCGAGGACGGCTGGCTCAAGACCGGCGACGTCGGCACCATCTCCGCCGACGGCTTCCTCACCCTCACCGACCGCGCCAAGGACGTCATCAAGTCCGGCGGCGAGTGGATCTCCTCGGTGGAGCTGGAGAACGCGCTGATGTCCCACCCGGATGTCGCCGAGGCGGCCGTCGTGGCGGTCCCCGACGACAAGTGGGGCGAGCGCCCCCTGGCCACGGTCGTCCTGAAGGAGGGCTCCACCGCCACCTTCGAGACCCTGCGCGCCTTCCTCGCCGACGAGGGCCACATCGCCAAGTGGCAGCTCCCGGAGCGCTGGACGGTCATCGAGGCGGTCCCGAAGACGAGCGTAGGAAAGTTCGACAAGAAGGTGCTGCGCAGGCAGTACGCGAAGGGGGAGCTGGACGTCACGTCCCTCGGCTGACCGGCCGGCCTTCGAGGAGCCCCTGGCTGCGGCCGGGGGCTCCTCCGCATCCGCACGCCGGGATCCGCACGTCGGGCACGCGCGTGCCGCTCGACCGCTTCACCGGCGTACGGAGGTCAGCCTCCGCCCCAGCACCAGCCACACACCCGCGACCGCGCACACCCCGCCCCACCCGAAGTGGCTGAAGGCGGCACCCGCGAGGGCCGAGGCGGCCGCGCCGCCCGCGAAACCGGCGACCACGTAGGCGGTGTTGGCCGTGGCGGGGGTGGAGGTGGCCGTCAGGGCCAGGGTCTGGTTGGCGACGTGGGAGGCGACCAGCGCGGCGTGCACGGCGATCGCGGCGGCGAACAGCGCCCCCATCACCTGCCCGCCCAGCCAGAACAGCGGCACCGACACGGCGGCGATCAGATACGCCGACCGCACCACCCGCGCCGCCCCGAACCGGTCCACCAGTCCGCCCGCCAGCGGCGCCACCGCACTCGCGGTCAGCCCGAACAACCCGAACAGCCCGGCGGTCGCGGTGGACAGCCCGTACTCCGGCCCGGTCAGCAGCAGGGCCAGCGAGGTCCACAACGCGCTCCACGCACCGAACATCCCGGCCTGCCGGACACACGCCCGCCACAGCTCCGGCGAGCCCCGCAGCACCGACGGCAGCGCGACGAGCCCCGCGAACAGGGGGCCTTCCCGGCGCCGCCGCGACGGCAGGACCACAGCGGTCGCGAGCCCCAGGGCGAGGGTGAGCACGGCCGCGCCCGCGAACACCCAGCGCCAGCCGAAGGCCTGCCCGGCCAGCCCGCCCATGACCCGGGCCCCGACGATGCCGGTGAAGAGCCCCGCGATGACCGCCGCGACATGCCGGGCACGCCGCTCGGCGGGGGCCCGCTCGGCGACCAGCGGGACGAGCAGCTGGGGGATGACGGTCGCCGCCGAGGCGACGAACACCGCGACCGCGAGGGCGGCGGCGCCCGGGGCGGCCGCACTGGCACCCAGGGCGAGAGCGGTGACGAGCGTGAGCCCGGCGACCAGCCGGCGCCGGTTCGCACTGTCACCGAGCGGGGCGAAGAACAGCAGCCCGACCGCGTAGCCGAGCTGGGCGACCGAGGCGATCCAGGCGAGGGCCGAGGGTGCCGAGCCGAAGTCGCGGGCCATGAGCGGGAGCAGCGGCGCGGCGAGGTAGATGTTGGCGGCGGTGACCGCACTGCACACAGCGATCAGGGTGAGGAAGAGCCCGGGGGCGGGCTCCCGGGTCCGCCGCACCGGGGTGGTGGCCCGGGCGGTGGCGGTGGTGGTCGCTGACGGCATGGGAGGGGGCTCCTTGGAGTCGGCTTAGCAACTAACTGGTTGGTTGGCTAATGAGGGAACAGTGTGAGCCGCCCCGCCATTTCCTGTCAACCAAACAGTTGGTTACCTTGACGCGCTACCCTCTCCCCCATGGCAGCAAGGGACCCCGAGGCAACCAAGGCCCGGATCTTCGAGGCGGCGGTCGCCGAGTTCGCCCGGCACGGCATCGCGGGCGCCCGCATCGACCGCATCGCCGGCGAGGCGAAGGCCAACAAGCAGCTCATCTACGCCTACTTCGGCAACAAGGCCGAGCTGTTCGCGATCGTCCTCGAGAAGAAGATGCTCCACCTCGCCGAGGCCGTCCCCGTCGACCCGGACGACATCGAGAGCTGGGTCGACCGCCTGATGGACTACCACGCCGCCCACCCGGAGCTGCTGCGCCTGCTCTTCTGGGAGGGCCTGGAGTACGGCAGCACCGAACTGCCCCACGAGTCCGACCGTCAGGAGCACTACGCCCGCAAGGTCGCCGCCCTCCAGGACGGCCAGGAGCGGGGCGTCGTCACGGACGCCATCCCGGCGGCCGACCTGCTGTTCCTGGTGACCGCCCTGGCCAACTGGACCACCGTCGTCCCGCAGATGCGGCGCATCCTCGTCGGCGAGGGGGAACCGGACCGGGACCGCCTGCGGGCGTCCGTGAAGGAGGCGGCGCGCCGGCTGACGGCACGCTAGCTTGATCTTTAACCTCCGGCGTCGAATAGTGCATCGAACTTGATCACTCGGTCCGGTAACTGCCGTACGCAGAAGCGGCCTTCGGCTGAACATGTGCTCCGACCAAGGAACACACACGTCCAGCACGAAGGCCGTGAGGATGAGTCTGCTGCATCGCGATACCCGGCAGGAAGCGTTGGCGGAGCTGTCACGCTTCCGAGGCGAGTTCTACTCCTGCCTGACGAGGCGTTCGGATGCACTGTTCGAACTGGCCGACGCCGTGCTGTGTGCGGACGGCCCGGTCCGCTCGCTGGTGGAACTCTCGCTGGTGGGCGAGCATCGCCGCGGACACGGCGGGCTGTATAACGCCCTGGCCGCCGGTCGGATGGACATTGCTCGGCTGCGGCGAGCCCTGGCTGCGGTGCCGCTGCCGAGGGCGGCGGACGGCCGGCTGGTGCTGGCCGCCGACATCACCAACTGGCTGCGCCCCGACGCGCACACCTCACCGCAGCGGATCCTGTGTCACACCTACGGACGCGGCAAGGACCAGCACATCCCCGTCCCCGGCTGGCCCTATTCGGTGATCTGCGCGCTGGAAGCAGGTCGCAGTTCCTGGACCGCGCCGCTGGACGCGCTGCGTCTGGCGCCCGGGGACGACGCCGCCACCGTCACCGCCCGGCAGATGCGCGAGGTCATCGAGCGGCTGATGGACGCCGGGCAGTGGAAGGACGGCGACCCGGACGTCCTCATCGTGGTGGACGCCGGATACGACGTGCCCCGCCTGGCCCACCTGCTCAACGACCTGCCGGTGCAGGTGCTGGGCCGGATGCGCTCGGACCGGGTCCTGCGGCGGGCGGCCCCGCCCCGCGAGCCGGGCACCCGGGGCCGTCCGCCCCGCCACGGCGGCGAGTTCGTCTTCGGCGATCCGGGCACCTGGAACATCCCCGATGCGGCGACGGTGACCGAGACCCGTCTGTATGGCACGGCAACCGCAAGGGCCTGGGACCGGCTCCACCCCAGGCTGACTCACCGCTCTGCGTGGGTCTCCCAGCTGGGCGATCTGCCGGTCATCGAGGGCACTGTGATCCATCTGCAGGTCGAGTACCTGCCCAGCGGCGCAACCCCGAAGCCGGTGTGGCTGTGGTGGTCGGGCACCGATGCCACCGACACCCAAGTCAACCTGCTCTGGCAGGTCTTCCTGCGCCGCTTCGACATCGAGCACACGTTCCGGCTGTTCAAGCAGACGCTGGGCTGGACCTGCCCGAAGACCCGCACTCCTGAGGCGGCTGACCGGTGGACCTGGCTGATCCTCGCCGTCTACACCCAGCTGCGGCTGGCCCGGCCGCTGGCGGCCGACCTGCGCCGGCCGTGGGAGAAGCCGAGCCCGCCGAACAGACTCACCCCGGCCCGCGTCCGCCGCAACTTTCGGCACCTGCGCCCGCAGGCCGCCTGCCCCGCCAGAGCACCGAAATCCTTCCGCCCCGGCCCGGGACGACCACCCGGCCGCAAGAACACCCGGCCCACCCCGCGCTAGGACGTGCACACCGTCCGCAAACCAGGCACCGGGAAACAGCCAACGAAGTCGTCAACGACCCCACGGCCCCGCCGCACAGGTTAAAGATCAAGCTAGTACTGCAGCCGTAGATCGTGATCTCGAGACTCACGGACGAATACGAAACTTCCGTGTCCTACGATGCTCCGCCGCTTCGTCCGTCAGTACTGCCCCCTGCGGCGCAATGCCGCACCAGGAAGCTCCCGCTCTCCACAAGGTCACTTTCAGTAATTTCCGGGCCCCGGGGGTGCCGTGGCTGATATCCCCGGGGTCCGTGACAATTCCGGACTGGATCAGGACGGGTCAGTGGAGCCGATGGCCGGACAGACCCATCCCAGCCAGAACAGACCCCTGGTAGCGGACCTTCGACGTACCCGTGTCAGACCCTCGATCCAGGCATCAGTCCCGCTCAGGAAAACGGCTCGTCAGGAACTGCTCGAACGTGACCTTGCCCACGGCCCGCTTCGGCGCCAGATGCCCGCCCGCGCGGAACCTGTGGTAGGTCTTGCCGGCCAGGCGCACGTTCAGCAGGGGACGGCGCCGTCCGCTCACGCGCAGATAGGCCTGAGCCAGCTCCGGAAACGTACGGACCTCGGGGCCACCCATGTCCGGCACCCGCCTCGTAGGCTCCCCGGTGGCGATCTCGGCCAGCCGGGCAGCGACCTCCGCCGCCTCAATCGGCTGGTCGGCGACTCCCGCCGGGAGCAGCATGACCGGCAGCTTCGCCGAGCCCCGCAGGAGCCGCAGTACCAGGTCGTGGAACTGCGTCGTCCGTAGCACGCTCCAGCCGAGCCCCGACTCCTCGATCAGCCGTTCGACGGCGAGCTTGGTTCGATAGTAGCCGAGCGGCACCCGGTCGACGCCGACGATCGAGATGTACACCAGATGCGGCACCCCGGCCTGGCGGGCCGCCTCGATCAAATTGTGGGCCGCCCGCTCGTCACCGCCGCGCGGCGACGTCGCACAGTGCACGATCGTGTCCACGCCCGCTACAGCCGCGGCCAAGCCTGTGCCCTCACGAAGGTCCACGGCGTACGGCCGGGAGTGCCGGCTCAGCACTCGCACCTCGTGCCCGTCCGCGCGCAGCCGCTTGGTGAGGAGCCCGCCGAGCGTTCCGGTGCCGCCAGTCACCAGGATCGTGGTCATCGCAGTTGCTGTCCCTTCGGTGGGCGTGCGCTCCCCGGTGGAGCGCACGTCATCCGCTGAGAACCGACGACCGCCCGCAGATGTGACAGCTCCCGGTGATCGCACTCCCCTGCGGGTCACGCCCCGGGAACCATCGTGGCGAACTGCCGACCCGCGAACACGAGTTTGTCCGGGTTCACGACGACCCGCACCTGGACGATGCCGCTGTCGCGCAGTTCGAAGGACGCGACGGCGACGAGCCGCCGCGCCGCGTGCGCCACCAACGCCGACGCGCCGTTGACCTCGGCGACGGTGAGGGCCAAGCCGCTCGCGAACCGTTGCACGCCGCCCAGGAAGCGCACGACCTTTTCCCGGCCGACGATGGGACGCAGGGCCGCGCTGACCTTGCCACCGCCGTCGCTCCACCAGATGGCGTCATCGGCGAGCAGTCTCTCCAGTCCGGCCAGGTCTCCATCACGAGCCGCCGCCACGAAGGACTCGACGAGCGCGCGCTGCCGCCCGAGCGTGGGCTCGAAGCGGGTGCGCGCCGCCGCTACGTGCTGCACCGCCCTGCGGTACAGCTGGCGGCAGTTGGCCTCAGTCAGATCGAGCACTTCGGCGATGTCCCGGTGGCTGTAGGCGAACGCCTCACGCAGGACGTAGACCGCGCGCTCGGTCGGCGTCAGTCGCTCCAGCAACATGAGCAGGGCTGTCGACACGGCGTCGCGCTGCTCCGTGGACTCCATCGGGCCGAGCGTCCCGTCCTCGGTGAACACGGGCTCCGGCAGCCACGACCCCACATACCGCTCGCGCTGCACACGGGCCGAGGTGAGTCGGTTGAGGCAGAGGTTGGTGACGACCTTGGCGAGCCAGGCCCCAGGGTGTCCGATCGTCGCACGGTCGGCGCCGCGCCAACGCAGGTACGCCTCCTGGACGGTATCCTCCGCGTCCTCGGCGGAACCAAGCAGTCGGTAGGCGAGGCCGAACACGCGAGGACGGTGGGAGGTGAACTCCTCGGCGGTGCCGGGCTCTGGCGTCACGCGCCCAGTGTGTCAGAGGCTCGGAACCATCCGGCATGGCCCCCTGGCCGGGACATTGTCTGTCGATCGGGAGCGACAACGCCTCGCATCGGCGGAGAAACGGCTTGGCCGGTGCTCAGCGGAGAGATCATCATGTGGGAATGTCTGAGACCCGCTCCGCTGAGGCCCCAACTGTGATGCGGCTCCCCCAGTACACGAAGGCGGACCAGGAGGAGATCCTGGGCAACAGCGATGATCCCTTCGGTGTCGCCTCGACCGGCCTGACCTGGCTGCCGAAAGAAGAACACTTCGGCATCCGTCACGAAGACCGGCTTGTGGCACACACTGGCCTGCTGCGACTGCCTGTCTCCATCGGCGACACCAAGACAGAGGTGGTGGGCGTCGGCGGAGTGGCCGTCGCCCCCGGCATGCAAGGTCAGGGCCTGGCACGGCTCGTCGTCACAGCCGCCCTTGAGCACGCCCGCACGATGGGTCCTCAGCACGCACTCCTCTTCTGCCGACCTCCCCTCGTGCCGCTCTACCAGCGCCTCGGATGGCACCCGCTCGACAAGGACGTGATCGTCGAACAACCCGCAGGCCGCCTGGTAACCATGCCACTGCGGACCATGGTGATGCCCCTACGTAACGGCGCCCGCTGGCCCTCAGGGCCAGTACGACTGTTCTCGCTCCCCATGTGACGGAGGGCCACCCAGCGTGGCGACAAGGGGACGTCGTCGAAGGCCACGTAGCCGTTTAGTACTACAGCCATAGATCGTGATCTTCATGCTTGAGCGGCTTGACGCCGGTAGTGGCTACTCTGGGATCGGGCCTGGTGGCGGCGTCGCCAGACGGACCAGCGAAGTCGGTGGACAGGGTCAAAGACGGTCCGGTTGACGAGCGTGATGAACAGCCGTTGGATCTCGTCACAAGTGAGCGGTATCAGCTCGTCGGGCGAGGGATGACCCTCGTGTTCGTTCGCGCGGAGGACAGCGAGGAAGGCATGCGCGAGCATGGCCAGGGTGACCCAGCGGGACCAGGACGGGTAGCGGCGGACCTGGTGCTCGTCCAGGGCCGCCAGGCCCTTGCCGGACTGAAAACTCCTCGACCCGCCACCTTGATCCAGCGACGCGCACCAGGGTGGTCAGCGGCACTGCGGCAGACAAGTAGCAGCGGTAGTAGGCACGTTCGCCGGTGCTGCGGTTGCGGCGGACCAGCAGCTGCCGGCTCCCGCGCCGGGGATCGGTGAGGTCGATGACGGCCCAGTCGTAGAAGCGGTGGCCCTTGGCTCCGGCCCCTGCGGACAGCTTCTGCCAGGCCCTCTTGGGCACCTTCTTGGCCAACATGTCGGCGCGAAACCTCCCGGCGCCTGTGGTGACTTCGTGCGAGCAGGCCACCGCGAGGACGTAGCCGGTGCCGCGTTCCTCCAGCGCGGTGCGCAGCCTCGGGTTGCCGCCGTAGACCTCGTCTCCCGCGACCCACGCGGCCCGATGGCCGGCGTCGAGGAATCGGGTGACCATGCGAGCGGCCAGCTCCGGCTTGGTCGCGAACTCCGTATGGTCACCGAGGCCGGCGGCCCGGCAGCGGTCGGGATCGGAGGTCCAGGAACGCGGAACATAGAGTTCCCGGTCCACTGCGGCGTGCCCGCGGCGACCGGCGTAGACCAGGTAGACGGCGACCTGGGCGTTCTCGATCCTGCCCGCGGTGCCGGTGTACTGCCGCTGGACTCCAACGGTGTCGGTGCCTTTCTTCACGTCGCCGGTCTCGTCGACCACCAGCACCGCCTCGTCGTCGTGCAGATGCTCCACCACGTAGTCACCCACCTCGTCGCGGACCTGGTCGGCATCCCACTTCGCCCTCCCGAGCAGGTGCTGCATACCGTCCGGGGTCCTGTCCCCGGCCCACTCGGCGATGGTCCAGCAGTTCTTGCGCGGCAGGTCCGACAACAGGCCGAGTACCAACTTCCGGGCCCGGCGTCGGGATTCGACCCGTGTGAAGCGTCCCGCTATCCGGCTCATCAGGCCCTCGAACGCCTCCTGCCAGCAGCCAGGGTCTACGCTGTGGCCTGCGGCCACCGCATGATCGTTTGTCTTCACACACCGATGATCAACGGTGGCCGCACCCGTCTCCACACCGCGTCAGGTCGCGCAGCGTCTGCCTGCCGTCCTGTGTATCGGAGGGCTTGTGCAACGTGGCGAAGTCTGGTGGGTCCAGTTCGACGAGCGGAGGCTGGTCGTACTGCTGTCAGGAGACGACCCGTCCGGGTTCCAGGCGATGCAGGTCGTCGCTCCGGCGGGCCTCGACATCAGCGGTCTGGGCATCGAAGTGACGGTCGGCGCCGGTGAAGGGCTGCCGCTCGAAGGCGTGCTGCGGCTCGCGTTCCCGCATCCAGGCTCCACCCCGTGCACGTGGCTGACCACCGTGTCCCGGGACGACCTGATAGAGCGGGCGGCCGTCCTGTCCTCCAGGAAGCTCAGCGAGATCGACGATGCCCTCCGACTCGCTGAACAAGCACAGGAGCGGACCCCGGCAACGACCGCGAAGCTCAGCGAGATAAGGGACGCCCTCCGTCGCGGCGAACTCGGGTAGACGGAGAAGGAGCTGACGCCCGCGACGGCATGGGCGATCTCGGGCGAGATGATCCACGCTGGACACCCGCCGCCTCGACGCCCCTCACCATCGAGATCACGATCTACGGCTGGAGTACTAGTAGATTGTCGCAGCCTATTTTTGCTGTGTGGTTGGGTAGAGGTGGCGCAGTTTCACGCGGGCGTCGTTGGTGGTGAAGTGCCAGTCGACT
>NZ_JBEXSH010000208.1:0-11355 GCF_040613555.1 Streptomyces sp. NPDC006265 | reverse complement strand
GTCGCCCCTCGCGAGCATGGACGCCGCCGACCTGCGTCGTCTCGGCCGCGCCCTGCGCGACGAGGAGCGGGCCGCCGGCAATGGGCTGCCGCCGCCCTCCGACGTGCTGCTCGCCCAGGCGCTCGCCGAGCCGGAGCGCCTCGCCGTGCACGACCCCACGTACGCGCGTGGCGCCCAGCGCCTCGGCGCGCTGCTGCACAAGGCCCGCGAACGCCTCGCCGGCGGCGGCACGGCCGAGGAGGCGCTGTGGGACCTGTGGGAAGGCACGCCATGGCCCTCGAGGCTGGAACGGGCCGCCCGCCGGGGCGGCGCCGCCGGGCGCAACGCGGACCGCGACCTGGACGCCGTCTGCGCCCTGTTCGCCACCGCCGCCCGCGCCGAGGAACGCACCGGAGGCCGGGGCACCCTGAACTTCTTGGCGGAGATCGACGCCGAGGACATCGCCGCCGACACCCTCACGCGGCGAGCCGTCCGCCCCGCCGCCGTCCGTCTGATGACCGCGCACCGTTCCAAAGGGCTGGAGTGGCGCCTCGTGGTCGTCGCGGGCGTCCAGGAGGGCCTGTGGCCGGACCTGCGCCGCCGCGGCTCCCTCCTGGAGGCCGACCGCATCGGCCGCGACGGACTCGCCGAGCCCCTCACCCCCGGCGCGCTGCTCGCCGAGGAGCGCCGCCTGTTCTACGTGGCCGCCACCCGCGCGCGTGAACGCCTTGTCGTCACCGCGGTCAAGGCCCCCGCGGACGACGGCGACCAGCCCTCGCGCTTCCTGACCGAACTCGGCGTCGAACCCAAGGACGTCACCGGACGGCCCCGCCGCCCGCTGTCCGTCGCCGCGCTCGTCGCCGAACTGCGCGCCACCACGGTCGACCCGCGCGTCTCCGGCGTCCTCCGGGAGGCCGCCGCACGCCGCCTGGCCCGGCTCGCCGCCCTCGCCGACGAGGACGGCCGCCCCCTTGTGCCGTCCGCGCACCCCTACCGCTGGTGGGGCATGTTCGAGCCGACCGAGTCCAAGGTGCCACTGCGCGACCGCGACCAGCCCGTGGTGCTCTCCGGCAGCGCGCTCGACCAACTGGCCAACACCTGCTCGCTCCAGTGGTTCCTCGGGCGCGAGGTGAAGGCCGACGCGCCCGCGACCGCCGCCCAGGGCTTCGGCAACGTGGTGCACGTCCTCGCCGACGAGGTCGCCTCCGGGCACACCCCGGCCGACCTCACGGTCCTCATGGAACGCCTCGACTCCGTGTGGAACGCGCTGGCCTTCGACGCGCCGTGGAAGTCGGCCCAGGAGAAGGACAACGCGCGCGTGGCGCTCGAACGATTCCTGCAGTGGCACGTGATGAACCGCACCGGGCGCACCCCGGTGGCCAGCGAGCACGACTTCGATGTCACCCTCGAAGCGGGCGACTACCAGGTGCGCGTCCGCGGCCAGATGGACCGGGTCGAGGCCGACGGCGACGGCCGCGCCTACGTGGTCGACTTCAAGACCGGCAAGCAGGCGCCCGGTTCCAAGGAGGTGGAGCGCCACCCGCAGCTCGCCGTCTACCAGCTCGCCGTCCGCGAGGGCGCCGTTGACGAGGCCTTCGGCGGTGTACGTCCCGAGCCGGGCGGCGCCGAACTGGTCCACCTCCGGCAGGGGGCGGCCCAGCGTGACGGCGGCGAGAGCCTGCCCAAGGTGCAGGCCCAGGAGCCGCTGGAGGGGGAGTGGGTCGGCGACCTGCTCGCCACCGCCGCAGGCAAGGTCCTCGACGAACGGTTCACGCCGACCGCCGGGCAGCACTGCACCCACTGCGCCTTCCGAGCCTCGTGCAGCGCGCGGCAGGAGGGGCGTCACGTCGTGGAGTGAGCTGTCGTGGAATGAGCCGTCATGGGGTGAGCTATCGCACCATGTGTGCTGACCTGTGCTTCTTCCTCCCCGGGAGGCCGGTCCGGTCACCGCTGTCAGTGCCCGCCGCTAGCCTTTCGATGTGCCCGCTCGTATCACCGATCCCGAACAGCTCAAGGAGCTCCTCGGCATCCCGTTCACCCCGGAGCAGACGGCCTGCATCACCGCGCCGCCCGCCCCGCAGGTGATCGTGGCCGGAGCCGGCTCGGGCAAGACGACGGTGATGGCGGCCCGCGTGGTGTGGCTGGTCGGCACCGGCCAGGTCGCCCCCGAGCAGGTGCTCGGCCTCACCTTCACCAACAAGGCCGCCGCCGAACTCGCCGAGCGCGTCCGCAAGGCGCTGGTCAAGGCGGGCGTCACCGACCCGGACGCCATCGACCCGGACAACCCCCCGGGCGAGCCGGTGATCTCCACCTACCACGCCTTCGCGGGCCGCCTGCTGACCGACCACGGCCTGCGCATCGGCCTTGAGCCCACGTCCCGGCTGCTCGCCGACGCCACCCGCTTCCAGCTCGCCGCACGCGTCCTGCGCGAGGCCCCCGGCCCCTACCCGGCCCTGACCCGTTCCTTCCCGGACCTCGTCGGCGACCTCCTCGCCCTCGACTCCGAACTCTCCGAGCACCTCGTGCGCCCGGAGGCACTGCGCGCGTACGACGCCGAACTGCTGCTGACCCTGCGTGGCGCCAAGCTCAGCAACGCCGACCTGCGCAAGGTTCCCGACGCGGCGGACGCCCGACGCGAACTCGCCGAGCTGGTCACCCGCTACCGGACCGCCAAGCGCGAGCGGGACCTGCTCGACTTCGGCGACCAGATCGCCCTGTCGGCCCGGCTCGCCGGGATCCCCGAAGTGGGCCGCGTCCTGCGCGACGAGTTCCGCGTGGTCCTGCTCGACGAGTACCAGGACACGTCGGTCGCCCAACGCGTCCTCCTGGCCGGCCTGTTCGGCCAGGGCACCGGCCACCCCGTCACCGCCGTCGGCGACCCCTGCCAGGCGATCTACGGCTGGCGCGGCGCCTCCGTCGCCAACCTCGACGACTTCCCCGAGCACTTCGCCCACGCCGACGGCCGCCCCGCGACCCGCCAGGCCCTCAGCGAGAACCGCCGCAGCGGCGGCCGCCTCCTCGACCTCGCCAACGGCCTCGCGGAGCCCCTGCGCGCCCTTCACGCGGGTGTGGAGGCCCTCCGCCCGGCCCCAGGCGCCGAGCGCGACGGCATGGTCCGCTGCGCTCTGCTGCCCACCCACGCCGAGGAGATCGACTGGACCGCCGACTCCGTCGCCCACCTCGTCCGGACCGGAACCGCGCCCGGCGAGATCGCCGTCCTGTGCCGCACGGCGACCGACTTCGCCGAGATCCAGGGCGCCCTGGTCGCCCGGGACATCCCGGTCGAGGTCGTCGGCCTGTCCGGGCTGCTGCACCTGCCCGAGATCGCCGACCTCGTCGCCGTCTGCGAGGTCCTCCAGGACCCCGGCGCCAACGCCTCCCTGGTACGCCTGCTCACCGGCCCGCGCTGGCGCATCGGCCCGCGCGACCTCGCCCTCCTGGGGCGGCGCGCCCGGCTCCTCGTGGCCCACGCGCGCGTGGCGGACGACGACGACCAGGACCGCCGCCTCGCCGAGGCCGTCGAGGGGATCGACCCGTCCGAGGTGATCTCCCTCGCGGACGCCCTCGACACATTCCTGGAAACACCGCTGGACGGCCGCGGGGACGACGACGGACTGCCGTTCTCGTCCGACGCCCGCGTGCGCTTCGCCCGGCTGGCCACCGAACTGCGCGAGCTGCGCCGCTCCCTGGCCGACCCGCTGATGGACGTCCTGCACCGCGTCCTCGCCGTCACCGGCCTGGAGGTCGAGCTGTCGGCGTCCCCGCACGCCCTGGCCGCCCGCCGCCGCGAGACCCTGTCCAACTTCCTGGACGTCGCCGCGTCCTTCGCCGCCGGCGACAACGAGACATCCCTGCTCGCCTTCCTCGGCTTCCTGCGCACAGCCGCCCAATACGAGAAGGGCCTCGACAACGCCCTCCCCGGCGGTGAGAACACCGTCAAGGTGCTCACCGCCCACAAGTCCAAGGGACTGGAGTGGGACGTCGTGATCGTCCCCGGCCTGGTCACCGGCACCTTCCCCAGCAGCAAGGGCCGCGAGAAGTGGACCTCCCAGGGCAAGGTCCTGCCGCACGAGCTGCGCGGCGACGCCGACACCCTGCCCGACGTGAAGTCCTGGGACGCCAAGGGCCTGAAGGCCTTCCACGAGGCCATGAAGGAGCACCAGCACACCGAGGAACTCCGCCTCGGCTACGTCACCTTCACCCGCCCCCGCTCCCTCCTCCTGGGCTCCGGCCACTGGTGGGGGCCCACGCAGAAGAAGCGCCGGGGACCGTCCGCGTTCCTCCAGGCCCTCTACGAGCACTGCGAAGCCGGGTACGGCGAGATCGAGGCCTGGGCGGACGAACCCGCCGAGGACGAGGAGAACCCGGCCCTGCACCAGGCGACGGCAGACCAGGTGTGGCCCCTGCCCCTGGACGCGGCGGCCCTGGCCCGCCGCCGCGCTGCCGCCGAGACCGTCCTGGCCCACCTGGAGTACGTCGCGTCCGAGGAGGCCGGGCATCCCGCGGCCGCGCACGACTTGGACGCCGTCGACGACCCGGAGTGGCCGCCGCCCCCCGAGGACGACGAGCCTCCCTACGACGAACCGGACCCGTTCGACTTCGACGACGCCCCCTTTGACGAAGAAGCGTTCGCAGAAGCAGAAGCAGAAGCAGAAGCAGAAGCAGAAGCAGAAGCAGAAGCAGAAGCAGAAGCAGAAGCAGAGGGAGCGGCGGAGGGGGTCACATGGCCGGCGGACGGGGACGCACGGTCGGCAGACGGCCCCACGGTCCCCCACCAGGCGGGACCACCGGAACCTCAGGACCCACAGCGACACCGCACGCCGCACTTCACCCCGGAGGAGGCCCGCACCGTCGCCTCCTGGGACCGCGACCTCGACGCTCTCACCGGAGAGCTCCTGCGCGTCCGGGACAGCGTCACCGAGGTCCCGCTGCCCACGTCCCTCACGGCCTCCCAGCTGCTGCTCCTGGCCGCCGACCCGGACGGCCTCGCCCAGGAGCTGGCCCGCCCCATGCCCCGGCCGCCCCAGCCGGCCGCCCGCCGCGGAACCCGCTTCCACGCCTGGGTCGAGGCCCGCTTCGAAGAGCTGACGCTGCCCATGCTGGAGCCGGAGGAGCTGCCCGGCAGCGAGGCGGAGATCGCCGACGAACGAGACCTGGAGTCCCTCAAGGACGCCTTCGAGCAGACCGAGTACGCGCACCGCACGCCCTACCGGGTGGAGGCGCCCTTCCAGCTCGCGCTCGCCGGCCGCGTCGTACGGGGCCGCATCGACGCCGTCTACAAGGTGGGCGACGGCGAGGGCGCGACCTACGAGATCGTCGACTGGAAGACCAACCGCTCACGCACCGCGGACCCCCTCCAGCTCGCCGTCTACCGCCTCGCGTGGGCCGAGCAGCAGGGCGTACCGCCGGAGTCCGTCACGGCCGCGTTCCTGTACGTACGCAGCGGCGAGGTCGTCCGCCCCGACGGCCTTCCGGACCGCGCGGCACTGGAGCGGCTGCTGAGCGAGGAGCCGCCCGGTGAGGAACCGCACTCCGAGGACGCCGGTGCGGGCCGATAGGCTCGTGACCATGAGCCAGACCCCGGACAGCGTCGTCCGTACGTACATCCAGCAGCACCGCGCCGCCTTCCTCGACGACCTGGCCGAGTGGCTGCGCATCCCGTCGGTGTCCGCCCAGCCGGACCACGCACCCGACGTACGACGCAGCGCCGACTGGCTCGCCGCCAAGCTGAAGGAGACCGGTTTCCCGACGGCCGAGGTCTGGCAGACCCCGGGTGCGCCCGCCGTTTTCGCCGAATGGCCCTGTGACGACCCGAAGGCGCCCACGGTGCTGGTCTACGGCCACCACGACGTGCAGCCGGCCACCCGGGAGGACGGCTGGGACAGCGAGCCCTTCGAGCCGGTCGTGCGCGGGAACCGCCTCTACGCGCGCGGGGCGGCCGACGACAAGGGCCAGGTGTTCTTCCACACCCTGGGCGTTCGCGCCCACCTCGCCGCCACCGGCCGAAGCACCCCGGCCGTGCACCTGAAGCTGATCGTCGAAGGCGAGGAGGAGTCCGGCTCACCGCACTTCCGGGCCCTGGTCGAGCAGCACGCCGAGCGGCTCACCGCCCACGCCGTGATCGTCTCCGACACCGGCATGTGGTCCGAGGACGCCCCCACGGTCTGCACCGGCATGCGCGGCCTCGCCGAGTGCGAGATACGCCTGCACGGTCCCGACCAGGACATCCACTCCGGGTCGTTCGGCGGCGCGGTGCCCAACCCGGCGACGGCCGCCGCCCGCCTGGTCGCCGCCCTGCACGACGAGCAGGCACGCGTGGCGATCCCCGGCTTCTACGACGGCGTGGTCGACCTCACCGACCGCGAGCGCGAACTCCTCGCCGAACTGCCCTTCGACGAACAGCAGTGGCTGCGCACGGCCAAGTCGTACGCAGCCCAGGGGGAGGCCGGCTACACCACTCTGGAGCGGATCTGGGCCCGCCCCACCGCGGAGGTCAACGGCATCGGCGGCGGGTACCAGGGCCCCGGCAGCAAGACGATCATCCCCGCCTCCGCCCTGCTGAAGCTGTCCTTCCGCCTGGTGGCGGGCCAGGACCCCGGCCATGTGGAGAAAGCCGTCCGGGACTGGACCGAGCAGCAGGTGCCGCCCGGGATCCGCTGCGACACCACGTTCAGCGGGGCCACGCGCCCGTGCCTGACGCCGCTGGACCACCCGGCTCTCCGGTCGGTCACCCGCGCCATGGGCCGGGCCTTCGAGAAGCCGGTCCGCTTCACGCGCGAGGGCGGCTCGGGACCGGCGGCGGACCTCCAGGACGTCCTCGGCGCTCCAGTGCTCTTCCTGGGCATCTCCGTCCCCTCGGACGGCTGGCACGCCCCGAACGAGAAAGTCGAGCTCGACCTCCTCCTCAAGGGCGTCGAGACCACCGCGTACCTGTGGGGTGACCTCGCCGATAACTGGCGCCCTGAGCCCTGAGCGTCTCGCCCTGAGCCCTGAGCGTCCCGTTCCGTCCGGGCCGGGCACACGCGCGGGGCACACTGGAAGCGCCGCCCCGCACCGTCCGAGCCCGCCGGACCCGGTCGCCGCCCGCCGTACGTCCCCCTGAACCGCCCGCCGAACCCGACCGTTCCACCGGGGAGTTGGAAGCACCCGTGACCACCTGGACCGACCCCAACGCCGACCGCCCCATCTCGCTCACCGCCCCGAGCGGCATCGACCGGGCCGCCCACCACCGGCTCGACGAGGCCTGGCTCGCGGCGGCGTGGAGCCACCCGACGACGCGCTGCTTCGTGGTCTCCGGCGGACAGGTCCTCATCGACGAGACGCCGGACGGGCGCACCGAACTCGTCATGACCCCGTCCTTCGAGGCCCCTCTCACCGAGGCACACCGTTATTTCCTCGGCAACGACGAGGACGGCGTCAGCTACTTCGCCCTCCAGAAGGACTCCCTGCCCGGGCGCATGGACCAGTCGGCGCGCCCGGCGGGCCTGCGCGAGGCGGGCGCGCTGCTGTCGGCCCGCGACGTGGGCCTGATGATGCACGCCGTGGGGCTGGAGAACTGGCAGCGCACCCACCGTTTCTGCTCGCGCTGCGGCGATCGCACCGTCATCGCCGCCGCCGGGCACATCCGCCGCTGCCAGGCCTGCGGCGCGGAGCACTACCCGCGCACGGACCCGGCCGTGATCATGGCCGTGACCGATGAGGAGGACCGCGTCCTGCTCGGCCGCCAGGTTCACTGGCCCGAAGGCCGCTTCTCGACGCTGGCCGGCTTCGTCGAGCCCGGTGAGTCCATCGAGCAGTCGGTGCGCCGCGAGGTCCTCGAGGAGGTCGGTATCAGCGTCGGCCAGGTCGAGTACGTCGCCAGTCAGCCCTGGCCCTTCCCGTCCAGCCTCATGCTGGGCTTCATGGCCCACGCCACCTCGACCGAGATCGAGGTCGACGGCGACGAGATCCACGAGGCCCGCTGGTTCTCCCGCGAGGAGCTGCGCGCCGCCTTCGAGTCCGGCGAGGTGCTCCCGCCCTACGGCATCTCGATCGCGGCCCGCCTGATCGAGCTCTGGTACGGCAAGCCGCTCCCGACGCGGAGCGTCGCCTGACGGAGCCGCTGGTGACCGACCCGTACCGGAACCACAACGCCCACCACCATCCGGCGGTGCCGGCCGCCGTCCCGGACGGCTGCCGGGACCGACCACGAGAAGGCGGCCCCTGAGTTCCTCAGGAGCCGCGTTCTCCGCACCGGCACACGGCGACTAGGCGCCGATCTTCTGCTTCACCTGAGCCAGCGAGGGGTTCGTGAGCGTCGAGCCGTCCGGGAACAGGACGGTGGGCACCGTCTGGTTTCCGCCATTCGCCTTCTCCACGAACGCGGCGGATTCCGGGTCCTGCTCGATGTTGATCTCGGTGTACGCGATGCCCTCGCGGTCCATCTGGCTCTTCAGCCGGCGGCAGTAGCCGCACCACGTGGTGCTGTACATCGTCACAGTGCCCAGCATGTGTCTCGTGCTCCTTCGTTGGCTCGGGGCGGGTGGTCGCAGTGAGGGAACGTATGTGAAACGTCCACCATTCCCGTGCCCCGGGCCCGGCCCGACGTGACGCCTGCCGCATTGATACGACTATCGGTGCGTGCCTGTGGACAACCAGCGCAGCCGTCTCCCGCGACCTGGCAGCATGGCTGTGTGACAGCAGCAACGCACTCCACCCTGTTCCCGCAGGTACCGGACTCCGCCGACGCGGTGCTCGAGGGGCTCGACCCCGAGCAGCGCGAGGTGGCCACGGCCCTGCACGGTCCGGTGTGCGTCCTGGCGGGCGCGGGCACGGGAAAGACCCGGGCGATCACCCACCGCATCGCCTACGGAGTGCGCGCCGGCATCCTGCATCCCTCCAGCGTCCTCGCCGTCACCTTCACCAACCGCGCCGCCGGGGAGATGCGCGGCCGGCTGCGCCAGCTCGGCGCCGGAGGCGTCCAGGCCCGTACGTTCCACTCGGCCGCCCTGCGCCAGCTCCAGTACTTCTGGCCGAAAGCGGTCGGCGGCTCCATGCCCCGGCTCGTCGACCGCAAGATCCAGCTCGTCGCCGACGCGGCCGCCGCCTGCCGCATCCGTCTCGACCGGGGTGAGCTGCGGGACGTCACCGCCGAGATCGAATGGTCCAAGGTCACCCAGACCGTCCCCGCCGACTACGCGCCCGCCGCCGCCAAGGCCGGCCGCGAGTCGCCCCGCGACCCCGCCGAGATCGCCCAGCTCTACGCCGCCTACGAGGACGTCAAGCGCGAGCGGTCCGTCATCGACTTCGAGGACGTGCTGCTGCTGACCGTGGCCGTCCTGCAGGACCGGCAGGACATCGCCGAGCAGATCCGTGCCCAGTACCAGCACTTCGTGGTCGACGAGTACCAGGACGTCAGCCCTCTCCAGCAGCGCCTGCTCGAACTGTGGCTGGGCGAGCGGGACAGCCTGTGTGTGGTGGGGGACGCCAGCCAGACGATCTACTCCTTCACGGGAGCGACCCCGGACCATCTGCTCGACTTCCGCACCCGCCATCCCGGTGCCACGGTCGTCAAACTGGTCCGCGACTACCGCTCCACCCCCCAGGTCGTGCACCTCGCCAACGGCCTGCTCGCCCAGGCCCGGGGCCGGGCCGCCGACCACCGCCTTGAGCTCGTCTCCCAGCGCGCCGCGGGG
This sequence comes from Streptomyces sp. NPDC006265, assembly GCF_040613555.1. Classification (NCBI taxonomy): domain Bacteria; kingdom Bacillati; phylum Actinomycetota; class Actinomycetes; order Kitasatosporales; family Streptomycetaceae; genus Streptomyces; species Streptomyces sp. NPDC006265. Next base: position 1,702 of record NZ_JBEXSH010000208.1, on the reverse strand, counting down.
CCCGAGCCCGTCTACGCCGAGTACACCGACGAGCCCGCCGAAGCGGAAGGCGCGGCCCGCCGGATCCGCGAACTCATCGACTCGGGCATCCCGGCCTCCGAGATCGCGATCCTCTTCCGTACGAACGCGCAGTCCGAGACCTACGAGCAGGCCCTGGCCGACGCCGCAGTGCCCTACCAGCTGCGCGGCGCCGAGCGGTTCTTCGACCGCCCGGAGGTGCGCAAAGCGGGCATCGCCCTGCGGGGCGCGGCCCGCTTCGGCGGCAACGACTCCCTCCTCGACGACGTCGTCGACCTTCCCTCCCAGGTGCGTGCGGTGCTGTCGGGAGAGGGCTGGACGACGCAACCACCGGCCGGCTCCGGCGCCGTGCGAGAGCGCTGGGAGTCCCTGGCCGCCCTGGTGAACCTCGCCCAGGACTTCGCCGCCGCCAAACCGGGCGCCACCCTGGCCGATCTCGTCGCCGAACTCGACGAACGGGCGAACGCCCAGCACGCCCCCACCGTGCAGGGCGTCACCCTCGCCTCCCTGCACTCGGCCAAGGGCCTGGAATGGGACGTCGTCTTCCTGGTCGGCGTGGCCGAAGGCATGATGCCGATCACCTACGCGAAGACCGACGAACAAATCGAGGAGGAGCGCCGCCTCCTCTATGTCGGTGTGACCCGCGCGCGCGAACACCTCCGTGTCTCCTGGGCGCTCTCCCGCTCACCCGGTGGCCGCCCCAACCGCCGCCCCAGTCGCTTCCTCGACGGACTGCGTCCCGGTTCGACGGCCACCACGGGCCGCACCACCGCAGGCGGGGCGGGCGGAATCGAGCGCGGAATCCCCGGAATCAGGGAGTCCGCCCCGAAACGGGCTCAGCGAGTTCCCGCCCGCTGCCGAGTCTGCGGCCGCACGCTGACAGACCCGGGCGAGATGAAGCTGATGCGCTGCGACGACTGCCCCTCCGACATGAACGAAGGCCTGTACGAGCGGCTGCGCGAATGGCGCGCCGACCAGGCACGCAGCAGCGGCCAGCCCGCCTTCTGCGTGTTCACGGACCGGACCCTGATGGCGATCGCCGAGTCCGCTCCCGACGACGAGCGCGAGCTCGCCCGCATCCCGGGCGTGGGGATGCGCAAGCTCACCCGCTACGGGGCCGACGTACTGGCCATCTGCGCAGGCCAGTCACTCGCTCAGAGCGCAGATCAGGACTGACACGAACTCGTCGAAAAAATAGTTTGCGCATGCCCCAGCAATCCCCCTAGGTTCTTAGGCACGAGAACAGCGGCCTTCTCGGAGGCCCTGATTCCGTGTTGTACTTGCATATCCGCAGGACTGGTTCGTCCAGTCCCCCGAGACGCCGAGAGGAGGCGAGTCCAGTGATCAGCATCAACACCAGCTCTGTCAGCATCGTGAAAATGACCGATCGCTCGGCCGTCTCCGCGTGCATGCTCGGCGTTTCGAACCTGGGCACCGGTCTGTCCGGCATTCGTGCCGTCCGTCCGGCGTCCTCCTCCGCTGCTCCCGCGGGCCTTCCCGTCCGCGAGCGCAATGAGCGACCGACCAAGGCACTGGAAGCGGCAGTAGTGGCACAGGCACAGGCCTATGCCTTTACGGCGACCGGTGCCGGATTCCGGAAGCAGACGACGCAGCACCACCAGATGTGGGCCTTCCGTGGGCCAGAACCCTGGAGTGATCCAGCCTGATCGCAGATCAGGCCGAC
>NZ_JBEXSH010000207.1:0-11356 GCF_040613555.1 Streptomyces sp. NPDC006265 | reverse complement strand
GGCACGGAGTGGCTCGGCCGGGTGTGCAACGGCCGGGGCGAGCCCCTGGACGGCGGCCCGCCCGTCCTCGGCTCCCACGACGCCGAGGTGGGCGGCGCCCCCATCAACCCGGTGCGGCGCGAGCCGCCGTCCGAGCCGGTGCTCACCGGCGTCGGGGTCGTCGATGCCCTGACCACGCTGGTACGGGGCCAGAAACTGCCGGTGTTCTCGGTGGCCGGGCTACCGCATCTCGAACTGGCCGCCCAGATCGCCGCGCAGGCCACCGTCGGCGGAGAGGCGTTCAGCGTCGTCTTCGCGGGCATGGGGCTGACCCACGCCGACGCCTCCTTCGTACGCGACGTCCTGGAGGAACGGTCCGCGGCCGGGGAACTGGTCCTGCTGCTGAACACCGCCGACGACCCGGTGATCGAACGGATCCTCACCCCTCGCATCGCTCTCACCGTCGCCGAGCACCTCGCCTTCGACGAGGGACGGCACGTCCTGGTGGTGATGACCGACATGACCACGTACGCCGAGGCCCTGCGCGAGGTCTCCGCCGCCCGCGGGGAGATACCCGCGCGCCGTGCCTACCCCGGCTACCTCTACAGCGACCTGGCATCCCTCTACGAACGCTGCGGACGCATCCGTGGCCGTCCCGGCTCGGTCACCGTGCTGCCGGTGCTCACCATGCCCGCGGGTGACATCACCCATCCCGTCCCCGACCTGACCGGCTACATCACCGAGGGCCAGATCGTGCTCTCGCCGGAGACCCATGCGCGGGGCGTGTACCCGCCGCTGGACGCCCTGTCCTCCCTTTCGCGGCTGATGCGCAAGGGCGCCGGCCCGGGCCGTACCCGCGACGACCACCTGGACGTCGCGGCCCAGCTGCTGGCCGCCCTGGCGCGGGCCCGGCAGGTCCGTGATCTCGCGGACCTGGTCGGCCAGGCGGCGCTCAGCCCCACCGACCGCCGCTACCTGGACTTCGACCAGGCGTTCCTGCGGGACTTCACCGACCAGCGAAGCGACGAACCGCGCGAACTCGACACTTCGCTGGAACGCGGCTGGCGGGCTCTGCTCACCCTGCCCCGCAGCCAGCTCTCCATGCTTTCCGCGCGGCTCCTCGACGCCCACGGGGCCGAAGACGTCCCCGCCACGGAGACGCCCCGGTGACCGGCGCCCGCCGTACGCCGCCCGGCCGTGCGGGACGCCTGCGGCTGCGGCACAGCCTGGACGTCGCCGAGCGCGGTGCCGGGTACTGACCCGACGTGGAGGACGGGTCGGGGCGGCCGCCCGGGGCGCCGAAGACGTCCGGGCGGACGAACTGGCCCTGGCCCTGCGCAGTGTTCGCCCCGGGGCCGAACGGGTCCGCCTGCTGAGCGGCGCCGAAGTCGGCCGGCGAGCCGAGGCCCTGCCGGTCGTTGTCGCGCTGCACGGCCGGCATCTCGGTCGTCGCGCCCGGACCCTGGCGGTCGTCGACGCGCGGGAGGGACGAGGTGCGCGAGACGTCCGGCTCCTCGTGGCCGCGCGGGGCGTCCAGCGAGGCGCGCGGCACCGGGGGCTGCGCGTTCTCGTCGCTCCAGCTCGGCACGCGGGGCTGGGCGTCGCCACCGGGCAGCTCGGCCCGCGGACCACCGCGCGGCGGCAGCTGCGGCCTGCGGCCCTTGCCTTGCTCGGCGTTGCCGCTCTGCTTCTTCCGGCTCCGGCCACCGCCGAAGGCGTCCTGGCCCTGCGGCCCGTTGGTGCCCACGGCCTGCAGACCCTGCGGGGCGCCCGGAGCTTGCTGACCGAACCCACCGGCACCGCCCGGAGCCGGACGGCCCTGCGAGGGACCACCCTGCTCGAACGGCGACGGGCCGGGACCCTGCGGTCCGCGCGCACCGCCCGGCGCTCCCGGACGGCCACCGTCCGCGTCGCGCCCGGGCAGCGCGGCCCGCGGGCCCTGACCGGGACCGAGGCGGCCACCGCCGGACGCACCGGCCCCGAGGGCACCGGCGCCCTGTCCGGCACCGGCGGCACGCCGGGCCGCGGCCGCACCGGCTGCGGCCTGCGCGGCGGCGGGACCGCCGCCACCGACCGGCGGCTGACCGGGCTGCTTGGGCTGGGGCTTGCGGCCGCCCTGGGCGACGTCGACGGGCAGCATGACCAGCGCGGTCGTACCACCGGAGTCGGACGGGCGCAGCTGGATGCGGATGCCGTGCCGCTGGGACAGCCGGCCGACCACGAACAGACCCATGCGGCGGGAGACGGAGACGTCCACCGTCGGGGGAGAGGCGAGGCGCTCGTTGATCGCCGCCAGGTCCTCCGGCGACAGGCCGATACCGGTGTCGTGGATCTCGATCAGCACACGGCCGTCGGGCAGCGCGTGACCGGTGACCTTGACCTTGGTCTGCGGCGAGGAGAACGAGGTCGCGTTCTCCAGCAACTCGGCGAGCAGGTGCACGAGGTCGTTGACCACGCGGCCGGCCACTTCGGTGGTCGGCACCGAGGCCAGCTCGATGCGCTCGTACTGCTCCACCTCGGACGCGGCGGCGCGGAGCACGTCGACCAGCGGGACCGGACGCGTCCAGCGGCGGCCGGGCTCCTCACCCGCGAGGACGAGGAGGTTCTCACCGTTACGGCGCATGCGCGTCGCGAGGTGGTCGAGCTTGAACAGCGAGGACAGCTGGTCCGGGTCGGCCTCGCGGGACTCCAGTTCGGAGATGAGCGAGAGCTGACGCTGGATGAGGCCCTGGGAGCGGCGCGAGAGGTTGGTGAACATCGCGTTGACGTTGCCCCGCAGCAGGGCCTGCTCGGCGGCGAGGCGGACCGCCTCGCGGTGCACGTCGTCGAAGGCCGCGGCCACTCGGCCGATCTCGTCCCGGGAGTGCACACCGACCGACTCCACGGACGTGTCGACGTCCTGCGGGTCGGACTCGGACAGCTGCTTGACCAGCTCGGGCAGGCGGTCGGAGGCGACCCTGGTCGCGGTGTCCTCCAGGCGGCGCAGCGAGCGGATCATGGACCGCGCCACGACGAAGGCGCCGACCAGCGACACACCGAGCACGATGAGGATCAGGGCACCGGAGATGATCGCGTCGCGCTCGGTGGCGCTGCGCAGCTCGCGGGCCTTCTGCTCCATCTCCTCGAGCAGCGTGTGCTCGATGTTCTTCATCTGCTGGATCTTGGTGGAGCTGTCGTCCAGCCAGTCGCGGTAGGACCGCTTGTCCTGCTGGGCGAGACCGCTCGCGGAGACCAGGGCGCGACCCGCGTAGGTGTCGGTCGCCTTGATCGTCGAGTTGCCGCCGTCCTCGATCGGCTTGAGCAGCTCGGCGGCGGAGTCCTCGCCGTAGATGCTCTTGAAGCTGCGAAGCTCGGAGTTCTGGCTCTCCAGGGCGGACTCGGCGTAGAGCCGGTCGTTCGGCGAGAGCTTGCCGGTCGTGGTGTTGCTCGCGGGCAGGGCCGCCGCCAGGGCCGCGCGCTGGATCGAGGAGTACTCCTTGGCGGAGGAGAACGCCGCGAGCGCACGCGTGCGCTGGATCATGTCCGGGTTGCTGGTCGCCTCGGCCATGTCCTGGGAGAGGTCGACCAGGTTCTCGATCAGACGGTGGTACGCCTCGATCGTCTGCGTGGAGTTGTCCTCGGAGGCGTAGGCGCCCTTGCGGATCTGCTCCAGGTCGCCCAGCTCACCCGCGAGCTGGACGAGGTACTCGCGGACGCCCTTGAGATTGCCGTCCTTGCTGCTGGTGTCGATCTCCTCGGAACTGTCGAGGAAGTTCTTCATAGCCCGGTCGGTCTTCTCGCGAAGGCCCTTGACCGTGAAGTCGGTCGCCTTGCCGCCGTGCGCGAGCGGGCCGGCCGACTGGTCGCGCTCCTCCTGGAGCGCGGCCGACAGCTCGGTGGCCTGCTTGGTCAGATCCGTCAGCAGCTTCATGTTGTCCAGCTGCTGGATGTTGTCCATGGAGTCGTTGATGCGCAGCGCGCCCAGCGACGTGGCGGCCACCACCGGGAGCGCGAGCAGCGACACCAGGCGGGTGGAGATGCGCCAGTTCCGCAGGGCTATTCGCGGACCGGGGCCCACCGGGCCCGTCGGCGGCTTCAGACCCTTGGACGGGCTCGCGGAACCGGAAGCGGTCGGCCCGGAGCGCTCATCGCCGTCACCGGCAGGGCCCTGGTTCTGGGCGTGCTGGGGCGAGGAGCCGCCATTCATGGGGCCAGTCCCGCCGTGCGGCTCCGGCTCCGCCGAAGCGCTGCCATCCCTCTTGAAACGTCCCTGCACTAGCGTCGCAACCTCTGGACCAGGCACCCCGTCGCCTGAACGGCGGGGCACGGTGTCGGCGTTCTGGGGACGCCCTGAAAAAGGCCCCCCGTGGTGGTCGTGAGTGACCGGCGCTGGCTCCCCCTTCTCACCGCCGCTCGGCGCGTCTGTGCGCCCCCTGTGCGCCGGCTCGATCCTGCGGCGGTCCGTGAGATTCCAGCACAGCACAGGATCTCCAACAAGGCCCGTAGGCCGAGCCGTGATGTAGGTGACGCCACGTGAGTGCCGGATCACCGGTCGTAGAAGGCGAGTTCGCCCATTTCGGGCGTAATACCGCGAGTCGACGAGCTGTGCCGGGTGTCCCAGTCGCCATGATCAGGAGCGGAATGATGGCTTCGGTAAGCCAATGTCCGTTTCGTTGGGGTGAGGCGTGAGTCCGGATTGACCGATTTGCCCTCTGATTCGTGAGGAAACTCACATGCCGATCATGGCCCCCGCGCGACCGAGCCGGGGAATTGGATGTTTAGCCTGACGCTTTACAGCGATGGCATAACCGACAACCCGCGCTCGTACGGGGGTTCACACCCCGCCCGGCGCCCGTCACAGGACAGGGTCACGTAAACAGTGAAGACGACGACGATGTTCCACAAGATCGCCAACCCGCGACGCACGACGCTGGCACACCTGGAAGACGCCGACGAACTGCAGACGCCGGAGCAGCCGGAGCACCCCGTCGACCTGCCGGCCCAGACCGCAAACCCCAAGCGCACCATCCTCATGGAGATCCCCGTCGCGGCCGCCGCGGCCGCGGAGTGACACCAGCAAGTACGCGTGCCGGCCATCGGATGCTCACGGCGGCAGGCCACGGATTTTCCAGGGGCGCCCCCCGCGACGGGGCGCCCCTTCATAATGCGCGGGGCGGGAACACCTCCCCGCGTTAGCCTGGACCGTCAGACTCCAGCCGCTCAGTCAAGGGGCCAAGCATCCCGTGCGCATCGCCAGGTTCTCCATCGACGGGAACGTCGCCTTCGGCGCCATCGAGGGCGACAAGCAGGACGAACTCGTCCTGGACATCATCAAGGGCATCCCGTTCGCGGACTTCGAGCTCTCCGGTACCAAGGTGCCGGTGAGCAAGGTCAGGCTGCTGCCGCCGGTGCTCCCCAACAAGGTCGTGGCCTTCGGCCGCAACTACGGCGAGCACGCCCGCGAGCTGGGCCACGAGGTGCCCGACGTCCCCTTCGCCTTCTTCAAGCCGTCCACCTCGGTGATCGGCCCCGGCGACGAGATCCAGTACCCCTCCTTCTCCGAGGAGGTCCACCACGAGGCCGAGCTGGCCGTGGTGATCGGCCGGATGTGCCGCGAGGTCCCGCGCGAGCGCGTCAAGGACGTGATCTTCGGCTACACCTGCGCCAACGACATCACCGCCCGCGACGTGCAGCGGCGCGAGAAGCAGTGGGCCCGGGCCAAGGGCTTCGACAGCTCCTGCCCGCTCGGCCCCTGGGTGGAGACGGACCTGGACGCGAGCGACCTCACCATCCAGCTCACGGTCAACGGCCAGCAGCGTCAGCTGGGCCGCACCAGCGAGATGATCCACTCCGTCGAGGACCTGATCGTCAACATCTCCGAGGCCATGACGCTGCTCCCCGGCGACGTGATCCTCACGGGCACCCCGGCTGGGGTCGGCCCCCTGAACGTCGGCGACGAGGTCGCCGTCACCATCGAAGGCATCGGCACTCTCACCAACAAGGTTGTCAAGCGTGGCTAGCGCATCCGGCACTCCCGTACGCGTCCGTTTCTGTCCGTCGCCCACCGGTAACCCCCACGTGGGCCTGGTCCGCACCGCCCTGTTCAACTGGGCGTTCGCCAAGCACCACCAGGGCACCCTGGTCTTCCGCATCGAGGACACCGACGCCGCCCGCGACTCCGAGGAGTCGTACACCCAGCTGCTCGACTCGATGCGCTGGCTGGGCTTCGACTGGGACGAGGGCCCCGAGGTCGGCGGCCCGCACGCGCCGTACCGCCAGTCGCAGCGCATGGACCTCTACAAGGAGGTCGCGCAGAAGCTGCTCGACGGCGGGTACGCCTACCGCTGCTACTGCTCCCAGGACGAGCTGGACACCCGCCGCGAGGCCGCCCGCGCCGCCGGCAAGCCCTCCGGCTACGACGGCCACTGCCGTGAGCTGACCGCCGCCCAGGTCGAGGAGTACCAGGCCCAGGGCCGCGAGCCGATCGTCCGCTTCCGGATGCCCGACGAGACGATCACCTTCACCGACCTGGTCCGCGGCGAGTTGACCTTCACCCCGGAGAACGTCCCGGACTTTGGGCTCGTCCGCGCCAACGGCGCCCCGCTGTACACGCTGGTCAACCCGGTCGACGACGCCCTGATGGAGATCACCCACATCCTGCGCGGCGAGGACCTGCTCTCCTCCACCCCCCGCCAGATCGCCCTGTACAAGGCGCTGATCGAGCTGGGCGTCGCCAAGGAGATCCCTTCCTTCGGCCACCTGCCGTACGTGATGGGCGAGGGCAACAAGAAGCTCTCCAAGCGCGACCCGCAGTCCTCCCTCAACCTCTACCGGGAGCGTGGCTTCCTCCCCGAGGGCCTGCTCAACTACCTCTCCCTGCTCGGCTGGTCCCTCTCGGCCGACCAGGACGTCTTCGGTACCGACGAGATGATCGCGGCGTTCGAGATCTCCGACGTGCAGCCCAACCCGGCCCGCTTCGACCTGAAGAAGTGCGAGGCCATCAACGGCGACCACATCCGTCTGCTGGACGTGAAGGACTTCACCGAGCGCTGCCGCCCCTGGCTCCAGGCGCCGTTCGCCCCCTGGGCGCCGGAGGCCTTCGACGAGGCGAAGTGGCAGGCCATCGCGCCGCACGCGCAGACCCGCCTCAAGGTGCTCTCCGAGATCACCGACAACGTCGACTTCCTGTTCCTGCCGGAGCCGGCCGAGGACGAGGCCAGCTGGACGAAGGCGATGAAGGAGGGCTCGGACGCCCTGCTGCGCACCGCTCGCGAGAAGCTGGAGGCCGCCGACTGGACCTCCGCCGAGTCGCTCAAGGAGGCCGTCCTGGCCGCCGGCGAGGCCCACGGCCTCAAGCTCGGCAAGGCCCAGGCCCCCGTCCGCGTCGCCGTCACCGGCCGCACGGTCGGCCTGCCCCTCTTCGAGTCCCTGGAGGTCCTGGGCAAGGAGACCACCCTGGCCCGGATCGACGCGGCGGTGGCGAAGCTGGCCGCGTAACGCGAAGCACCACTGAGCGAGGGCGGCGTCCGGTTCGGGCGCCGCCCTCGCCATGTCCGCCCGGCCGTCACCCGGGGTTCATCCTTGCGGCCAACTCCCGTCTCCGGTGGGGACGTTGGATGCCCGGTGCGCGTGTGTGCCCTGGTACAGGGGGAGACAGCATGATCCGCCGGCTGGAGGCGGCCCTCGGCGACGGCCGGGTCAGCCATCTGTGGACCAGCGAGACCGGCGAGGAGTCCGTGGTCAGCGCCGGCCTCGACACCACCACGGTCCTCACCGGGCCGACGGACGGTGACGCGGCCGGCCGCATCGGCGCGGGCTCCGGCCGCTACGTGCTCTACAACGGCGGCTCCGGCGAGCAACGGGGCGTCGACTTCCCCCGAGCCGCGACCGCCGACGAGACCACCCTCACCCGCGACCGCGCCGCCGCCGCGGTGTGGGGTCAGACGCTGTGGGCCCCTGGCACCACGCAGGGCTCGGTCACCGGCCGCAACCTCAAGACCGGCACGACCACCACCATCGCCACCGGAGCCCCCTGCGCACCCCCACCGACATCCAGGCCGTCAAGACCTGGCTGTACTGGTCCTGCGGCAGCTCGGCGGGCGTCTACGACCGGTCCGCCGCCCGCAAGATCACGGTACTGGCCGACCTCGGCCCGGCCCGCCTCGCCGACGGCTTCCTGCTCCGCGAGAACCGCACCACCCACGAACTGCTGCTCACCGACTTCCCCACCGGCACGGCCTTCACCCGCACTCGGGTCGAACTGCCCACCACGGACCAGAACATCAGCGGCAGTAACGGCCGCTGGGCCGTCGACCGCTCCGGCGGCCCCGTCGCCTACGTCAACGGCACGTACGGCGAGGTGTCGATCGTCCCCAGTGGCGTCCCCACCTCGCCCCTCGCGCAGACTCCAGGTCGACTCACCGTCCGTGATCAGGCCCTTCCCCCGGGCGCCGGCCTGGCAGCTGAACAAGCCCTCCAGCTGGCCCCTGACCCTCACCAACGCCTCCAGCGAGATCGTCCGCACGCTGACCGGCAGTTCCACTCCGGGGCCCGGACCTCATGCTCCCGGGCACCATGACCCCGGGCTGAGAGCACACCGCGGTGGGTACGGTCGGAGCATGAGCATCCAAGCCGTGGTCTGGGACGTCGACGACACCCTCTTCGACTACACCACCGCCGACCGCCTCGGTATGCGCGCCCACCTCACGGCCGAGGACCTGCTCGACCGCTTCGGCAGCGTCGAGCAGGCCCTCGACCACTGGCGGGAGATCACTCACCTGCAGTGGGCCCGCTTCTCGGCCGGCGAGGCCACCTTCGAGGACCAGCGGCGCGATCGCGTACGGGTGTTCCTCGACCGGGACCTCACCGACGCCGAGGCCGACGCATGGTTCCAGCGGTACGTCACCCACTACGAGGCGGTCTGGGCCCTCTTCCCGGACGTCCTGCCCGTCCTCGATGCGCTGTCCGCCAGCCACCGGCACGCCGTGCTCTCCAACTCCAGCCTCCCCGTCCAGGACCGCAAGCTGCGCGCCCTCGGCGTCCACGACCGCTTCGAGACCATTCTGTGCGCGGCCGAGCTCGGCATCTCCAAGCCGGAGGCCGGGGCGTTCCTCGCGGCCTGCGAATTCCTCGGACTGCCGCCGCACCAGGTCGCCTACGTCGGCGACCACCCGGAGATCGACGGGCGGGGTGCCGCCGACGCCGGACTGCTGTCGGTGTGGATCGACCGCGGCGGCCTGTACGCCACGATCGACCCGCCCGTCGGGCCGCACCGCATCGCCTCCCTCGGCGAACTGCCGTCCCTGCTCGGCTCGGATACTCGTTTTGGAGCCCCGTCCACCTTCAGGTAATGTTCTTCCTGCGCCGCGGGAAGCGGGCCGGAAGGCCGGAACCCCAGGCGCACAGCTAGGACACAGACCCCCCGGGGCTTGCGTTCCAGTGGCCTATGGTGTAATTGGCAGCACGACTGATTCTGGTTCAGTTAGTCTTGGTTCGAGTCCAGGTAGGCCAGCTCGCAGAGCTCATCTGCATCGCCCCCGTTGTGTAGCGGCCTAGCACGCTGCCCTCTCAAGGCAGTAGCGCCGGTTCGAATCCGGTCGGGGGTACTGGTTCCGAGCGATCGACGATCATCTCGGGACTGCTAGGGCCCCCGTTGTGTAGCGGCCTAGCACGCCGCCCTCTCAAGGCGGTAGCGCCGGTTCGAATCCGGTCGGGGGTACTGACTGGTCTAAACCACATTGGTCTATGGTGTAATTGGCAGCACGACTGATTCTGGTTCAGTTAGTCTTGGTTCGAGTCCAGGTAGACCAGCTCGGACCTGCGGAAACGCAGTGTCCAGGCCCCCGTTGTGTAGCGGCCTAGCACGCCGCCCTCTCAAGGCGGTAGCGCCGGTTCGAATCCGGTCGGGGGTACGTACGAGAAAGGCCCTCCACTTCGGTGGGGGGTCTTTTCGCGTCCAACCCAGGGGCACGGGGAACTGCGCGACCAGCCACGGCGGGCCGGCGCTCGACAGCGGAACCGCACCTACTGCGGCGCGCACTCGGGGAAAGCCTGCCGCGGCGTTGAGGCCTGCTCTCCCCAAGGGCGATCAGCCGGTTCAGCCGGTGCGCCGCAGGGCCTCGGAGAGGCGCCCCGCCGCATCGATCACGGCCTGCGCGTGCATACGGCCCGGGTGACGCGACAGACGCTCGATCGGCCCGGACACCGACACGGCGGCCACCACCCGGTTCGAGGGCCCCCGCACCGGCGCGGACACGGACGCGACACCCGGCTCCCGCTCACCGATCGACTGCGCCCAGCCCCGCCGCCGCACACCCGACAGCGCCGTCGCCGTGAAGCGCGCGCCCTGCAGACCGCGGTGCAGCCGCTCCGGCTCCTCCCAGGCCATCAGGATCTGCGCCGAGGAGCCGGCCTTCATCGTGAGCGTCGAACCGACCGGGACGGTGTCCCGCAGTCCGGACAGACGCTCCGCCGCGGCGACGCAGATGCGCATGTCGCCCTGGCGGCGATAGAGCTGCGCGCTCTCGCCCGTGATGTCACGAAGATGCGTGAGCACCGGGCCGGCGGTGGCGAGGAGACGGTCCTCACCCGCGGCCGCGGCAAGCTCTGCCAGGCGAGGGCCGAGAATGAAACGGCCCTGCATGTCGCGCGCCACCATGCGGTGGTGTTCCAGGGCCACGGCCAGGCGGTGGGCCGTGGGTCGTGCCAGTCCGGTGGCGCCGACCAGACCCGCGAGGGTGGCCGGACCGGACTCCAGAGCGCTCAAGACGAGGGCCGCCTTGTCCAGAACGCCGACGCCGCTACTGTTGTCCATGAAACGATACTCGCGTCTCACTCTGTGAAACGCAAGTTCAATTTTCCGTGGAACGCGCCACCCTGGAATCACGAAGTCACAACGGCCCGTGACGTAAGGGCCTGGCGGTGTGTGCCCGGGATCAGGGGTACGGGCACCGCCTCCTCAAGATCTCTAGTTGGGCCGGCGGATCGTCGTCGGTCGGAGGGAACAGCGATGGGTAGGACACTCGCGGAGAAAGTCTGGGACGACCATGTCGTCCGGCGCGCGGAGGGCGAGCCCGACCTTCTCTTCATCGATCTGCACCTGCTGCACGAGGTGACCAGCCCGCAGGCCTTCGACGGCCTCCGCAAGAGCGGCCGCCCCGTGCGGCGCCTGGACCTCACCATCGCCACCGAGGACCACAACACCCCGACCCTCGACATCGACAAGCCGATCGCCGACCCGGTCTCCCGGGTTCAGCTGGAGACGCTGCGCAAGAACGCCGCCGACTTCGGCGTGCGCCTGCACCCGCTGGGCGACGTCGAGCAGGGCGTCGTGCACGTCGTGGGCCCGCAGCTGGGCCTGACCCAGCCCGGCACCACCGTCGTCTGCGGCGACTCGCAC
>NZ_JBEXSH010000206.1:0-11359 GCF_040613555.1 Streptomyces sp. NPDC006265 | reverse complement strand
GGGTTCGGTGCTGTGCCCGAGCCCCTGCGCCTCCCCTGAGCGGGCGGAGGTCAGTTGCCGTAGAGACGGTCGGCCTTGGAGTGCGGGCCGACCGTCACCGCCACTGCGGAGAGTGTCGGCGAAGTAGGCCGCGACCGCAGCGACCTGGAGGCCCTCGGGCGCGGTGCGCAGGCCGTCGTGAAGGTCACGTGCCTCCAGGTCGCCCGACTCCTCGTGCGGAGTACGGGTGCCGGGGTCGAGCCAGCGGACGGTGGCCGTGGCGAGGTGGCCCTCGGCGCCGGGCTCGGTGCGTACGGCGTACAGGGCGGTGACGGTGTGGCCGGGGCCGACCTCGCCGCCGTCGACGCGGTCGTCGCGGAAGTCCTCGTCGGCGACGCGGCGGTTGTCGTAGCCGACGAGGTGGAACTCCTCGACCGTCTCGGGGTCGAAGGCGACCTGTGCCTTGGCGTCGCGGGCGGTGAGGTCGACGTTGCGCGGGAGCTGCTCGGAGAAGACCTTGCGGGCCTCGTCGGAGCCGGACACGTAGACGGTGTGGCCGTCGCCCTTGTCGGCGAGCCTCTCCATGAGGGCGTCGCCGTAGTCGCTGCCGACGCCGACGCCGAAGAGGGTGATGCCGTGCTCGCGGCGCTCGCCGGAGATGCGCTCCAGGATGCTGTCCGCGTCGGTGTCGCCGGTGTTGGCGAGGGCGTCGGAGATGAGGACGACCCGGTTGGTGGCGCCCTCGCGCAGGCCTTCGACGGCCGTCTCGTAGCCGGTCTCGACGCCGGCGCCGAGGTTGGTGGAGTCCTGGGTGTTCAGGTCGGAGACGGCGTCCTGGATCTCGCCGCGGTTGCCGTCGAGGCGGGTCATCGGCAGAACGGTCTCGGCCTCGTCACTGAAGGTGACGAGCGCGACCGAGTCGTCGTCGCGCAGCCGGTCCGTCATCACGGAGAGGGACTTCCGGGCGAGGTCGAGGCGGCCCGGTTCGGCCATGGAGCCCGAGACGTCGATGACGAAGGTGAGGGCGGCGGGCGGGCGTTCACCGGTGCGCTCGGTGGTGCGGGTGGCGAGGCCGACGCGGACCAGGGACCAGTTCTCGTCGTCGGTGCGGGCGCCGTCGACGGTGACCGAGAAGCCGTCGCCGTCGGGGCGGTCGTAGTCCTGGCGGAAGCTGTTGACGAACTCCTCGGGGCGGACCGTCGACGGGTCGGGCAGCCGGCCGTCGGCGAGGGCGCGGCGGGCGTAGTCGTAGGAGGCGGTGTCGACGTCGAGGGCGAAGGTGGAGAGGTGGCGGCCGGGGTCCTCCCGGCGGCGTTCGTCGGCGTCCTGGCCCTCGGCGGGGGCGGGCTGGCCCGCGCTGTAGTCGTGGCGGTCGGCTGCCCTGCCGGCCTTGCCGGTGTCGGCGCCCCCGCTGCACGCCGTGAGCAGCAGGCCGCTCGCCGCCGTGAGCGCGAGCAGCGCTGTTCGTGTGCGGAACCGTTCCATCGTCCGTACCCCCTGCATCCGTTGGCGTCGGCTTCTTGCGACTGTGACGGCGCTGGGAGCCGGAACGTGCGGTACGGGGTGTTGCGGAAGCGTCTCGAAGCGGCCACGGGGACCGGCCTTCGAGACCGGTGGGTGATCCTCCGTTGACCTAGGAGACGACGTCCTTGCGGGCGAAACCGCGGAAGGCCAGGGCGAACAGCACCAGCGCGTACGTTACGGAGATCGACGTGCCCTGGATCATGTCCGACCACTCCGGCTGGGGCCGGACGGCGCCGAGCCAGGCGTACTGCCAGTGCGCGGGCAGGAAGTGACGCCAGTCGCCGAGGGCGGTCACCTCGTCGAGGACGCTGCCGATGATGGTGAGGAACACCGCGCCGCCGACCGCGCCGAGCGGGGCGTCCGTCCGGGTCGACAGCCAGAACGCGAGGGCGGCGGTGACCAGTTGGGACACCATGATGTACGCGACGACGATCAGGATGCGCTGGGCCGCCGTGCCGGTGGACAGACTGCCGCCGGTGGGGAGTTCGAGCGGTCCCCAGCCGTAGGCGGCCGTCCCCACGGCGAGGGCGACGACCGGGAGCAGGACCATCGCCGCCAGGCTCAGGGTGAGTCCGACGGCGAGCTTGGACCACAGCAGCCGGGCGCGGGGCACGGGGGCCGCGAGCAGGTAGCGCAGGGAGGACCAGCTCGCCTCCGAGGCGACCGTGTCGCCGCAGAACAGCGCGACGGGGATGACGAGCAGGAAGCCGGCCGCGGAGAAGAGGTTGACCGCGGCGAAGTTGGCACCGGACGCGGTCGCCGTGTCCATGAGGTTCAGGCGGTTGTTGTTGCCGCCCGGGTCGCCGCCGACCTGGAAGGCGATGAGCAGGATGACCGGCAGGGCGACCAGGACTCCGGCCATGACCTGGGTGCGGCGCCGCTTCAGCTGCCGGACCAGCTCGACGCGGAAGGGCAGGGTGCGGCCCGCGCGGTAGCCGTCGGCGACCTCGACGGGCGGCTCGGCGAGCGTGCTCATGCTTCGGCTCCGATCAGGGTGAGGAAGGCGTCCTCCAGGCGGCGGTGGGGGCCGACCGACCGCACCGGCACGTCCAGCCGTACGAGGTCGGCGACCAGGCGCTGTGGGGTGCCGTCGGCGTCGAGCTGGACGAGCAGGCCCTCGTCGGCGCGCACGGCCGAGGCGACGCCCGGCAGCGCGGCGACCTTCTCCACGACGGGCTCGTCCACGGGCGTGGCCGTGCCGACGAGGAGGGTGTCGCCCGAGCCGACGATGTCCGCGACCGGGCCCGCCTGGACGAGCTGTCCGTGGTCCATCACGACCAGGTGGGTGCAGGTCTGCTCGACCTCCGCGAGAAGGTGGCTGGAGACGATGACCGTGCGGCCGGCGGCGGCGTAACGGATCATCACCTCGCGCATCTCGCGGATCTGGGGCGGGTCGAGGCCGTTGGTCGGTTCGTCGAGGATGAGCAGGTCCGGCAGGCCGAGCATGGCCTGGGCGATGGCGAGGCGCTGGCGCATGCCCTGGGAGTAGGTGCGCACCGCGCGGGCGAGGGCGTCACCCAGGCCCGCGATCTCCAGGGCCTCCTCCAGGTGCGCGTCCTCGGGCGGGCGGCCCGTGGCGCGCCAGTACAGCTCCAGGTTCTCGCGGCCGGACAGGTGGGGCAGGAAACCCGCGCCCTCGACGAAGGCGCCGACCCGGGAGAGGACCGGGGCACCCGCGCTGATGGCATGGCCGAAGACGCGGATCTCGCCGCCGTCAGGCCTGATCAGGCCCATCAGCATGCGCAGGGTGGTCGTCTTGCCCGCGCCGTTGGGGCCGAGCAGGCCCAGGACCTGGCCCTTCTCCACGCGGAAGGAGAGGTCCTTGACGGCGTACCGGTCGGAGGACTTCGCGTAGCGCTTGGTGAGGTCCGTGATCTGGAGGGGGACTTCGGCGAGCTCGGGGTCGGGCGGGGCGGGGGCCGCGGTGCGGCGGCGGCCCGTGATGATCAGCGCCGAGGCGATCACGGCGCCGGCGATCGGCATCCACCACACCCAGGCGGGCAGCCCGCGCTCGGTGTCACGCCCGCCGAGGGCCGACGGGACCTTCAGGTCGCCCTTGAGGGAGACGGTGTACGTCGCGGGGGAGACCGGGGAGGCGTAGCCGAGGTCCGTCGAGGCGAGGACCAGGCGCAGCCGGTGGCCGTCGTCGACCTCGTGGTCGATCGCCGGGAGGGTGATGGTGACGTCCTTGCCGGCCTTGGCGCCCTCGACCTTGAGGGGCGTGACGAGTTGGGAGGGCAGCACCTGCCGGGTGTCTCCGCCCGGGCCGACGTCGTAGAGCTTGGCGAAGAGCACGGCGTCGTCGGTGGTGGACTTGACGTGGACGGTGGCGGTGGGCGAGCCGGTGATCTGGACGTCCTCGCGCTGCGGCGCCGACTCGAACGCGGCGAACTGGCCGGGGAAGTCGAGGGAGACGCCGATGCCGAGCGTGGAGAGCCGGCTGAGGCCGCCGGCGTCGCCGAGGCCGGGCAGGGCGGAGATGCCGGGCGGGCCGGCGCCGGGCGGGTTGTCGAAGCTCTGCTCGCGGCCTGCCAGGGCGATGGAGCGCTGCTCGGCCTCCAGGCCGGGGTAGCGGCCCGAGGTCACGCCGGTCAGGCGGGGTTCGCCGTCGCCGGAGCCCGTGCCGAGGGTGCGGGTGACGCGGAAGGCGGGGCCGGTGTCGGCGCTCTTGTCGTCCTTCAGGTAGCGGTCGAACCAGGACGTCACGCGGCCTTCGACCCGGCCGGTCTCCATATCGCCGCCGTCGTGCCCGCCCGCTATCCAGTCGACGTCGACGGGGGCGCCGTTGGCACGGATCGCCTTCGCGGCCTGGTCGGCCTGGCCGAGCGGGAAGAGGGAGTCGGACTGGCCCTGCATCAGCAGGGTCGGCACCTTGATGTCCTTGCCGACGGCGGACGGCGACCGCTCCTCCAGGAGCTTGCGCGCCGCTGCGTCGGGCTTGCCCGACTCGGCGACCCGCTCGTACATCCGGCACAGCGCGGGCTCGAACTTCTCGCAGCCGCCGCCGGAGTTGACGAAGATGCCGGCCCAGAGCTTCTTGAACACGCCGTTCGGGAAGAGGGCGTCGGCGAGGTTCCAGTAGGTGATCGCCGGGGCGATGGCGTCGACGCGGTGGTCGTGGCCCGCGGCGAGCAGGGCGATCGCGCCGCCGTAGGAGGCGCCTGCCAGGCCGACGCGGGGGTCGCCCTTCTTGTCGACCGCGACCTGGGGCTGCTTCGCCAGCCAGTCGATGAGCTTCGAGACGTCGGCGACCTCGCCCTCGGGATCGTTGAGGCCGATCTTCCCGTTGGACTTGCCGAAGCCGCGGGCCGACCAGGTCAGCACGGCGTAGCCGTCCCGGGCGAGGTCCTCGGCCTGCTGCCGTACGTCCTTCTTGCTGCCGCCGAAGCCGTGTCCGAGCAGGACGGCGGGGCGGCGGCGGTCTCCTCCGGAGGTGAAGAAGGAGGTGTCGACGCGGATGCCGTCGCCGGTGGGCAGGGCCCGGTCCTCGCGGTGGACCGGAGGCACGTCGTCGTTCGCGACGGCGGTCCACGTGCCCGCACCCGCGAGGACGACGACGGCGGCCCCGGCGGCGAGGAGCCTCCGGGGCCTTCGAAGCAGCCCGTTCAGTCCGGGCAGTCGAAGATCCATGCGTCAACGGTACGGGGTGAAGCTGTCGAACTGTTGTCGACCGCGGGTCGAACCGGCGCCCCTCCCAGAGGAGTACGGGGCTCCTCGGCATACCGCGTCCGCAGTATGCCGACCAGGGACACTCCGCCGCCTCGGGATTCCTTTGTTCTTGGCTCGGTGGGCAGGGCACCGAGCCCACATCGCTTTTACATGCGAACAAATCCCGAGAGGAGAATGGAGCACAATCGGAATCTCAAATTCCGAGAAAGTATTTGCCATGTGACGCCCATCACATGGGTAAAGCATTGATCAAACCGAGTCGACTCTTCGTACCGAACTGGCCTCGGCGTGTGTCGCGGCGAACGTGGACCCCGCCGACCCCGCCCGCAACCTCGACTCGGACGACTGGCCGTGGAAGACGGCCCTCGAACTGAGCCGTCCGCCGTGCCGCCGACGGCCGGCCGGATGTCACCGCACACTGCAGGAGGTCCCTCACCATGGCCTCCCGGACCGCACGCCCGTCGGCGTCCGGGAAAGCCAGCCGGTGCAGCTTCGCGCCGTGCAGCAGGGCCACCAGGCACGCCGTACGCTCGTCCGGCGCCGCTCCTCGAAGGACGACCTCGTCGAGCCGCCGCCGCACCGCCGCCTCCGCCGAACCGTCCGCCTCGGGATAGCGGCGCACGGAGAAGAGGCCGAGCACCTTCTTCTTCTCCTCCCGGACCAGACCCTTCTCGATCAGGCCCCGGTTCGCCCAGGCCGCCGCGTCCGTCTTCAGCCGGGTGATCCAGTCCCTGGTCCTGCCCGGCTTGTCCCGGCCGGCGATGTCGGCGAGTGCCGTGTCCAGGGCGGGTTCGCCCAGCGGCGTGGCGTCGACGACCGTCACCTTGTCGTCGGTCACATCGATCCGGCCGGCCAGCGCAGCTCCACCAGTAAGGCAGCGGAGATCGCCGGCGCCACCTTCGCCGTCTCCTTCGCCGCGCCGGACTCGTCGTCCAGGGAGAGGAGCAGGAGCTGCTCGCCCAGCGTCGTGGGGGTTTCCGTGGGGGGGTGCATCGGTGTGTGCATGTCCACAGTCTCCATGGGCGGGCGCTCGCCCATGGAGGAGTGGCCGGTAGCGGTCAGTGGTTGCGCGGGAAGCCCAGGTCCACGCCCGCGGGGGCGTCGGCCGGGTCGGGCCAGCGGGTGGTGACGACCTTGCCGCGGGTGTAGAAGTGCGTGCCGTCGTTGCCGTAGATGTGGTGGTCGCCGAAGAGCGAGTCCTTCCAGCCGCCGAAGGAGTGGTAGCCGACGGGGACCGGGATCGGGACGTTCACGCCGACCATGCCGGCCTCGACCTCCAGCTGGAAGCGGCGGGCCGCGCCGCCGTCCCGGGTGAAGATCGCGGTGCCGTTGCCGAACGGCGAGGCGTTGATGAGGTCCAGGGCCTCCTCGTAGGTCTCGGTGCGCAGCACGGTCAGCACCGGACCGAAGATCTCGTCCTGGTAGGCCTTGGCGGACGTGGGCACCCTGTCGAGCAGCGAGATGCCGATCCAGTGGCCGTTCTCGAAGCCGTCGACGGTGTGGCCGGTGCCGTCCAGGACGACCTCGCAGCCCTCGGCCGCCGCGCCCTCGACGTAGGAGGCGACCTTGTCGCGGTGGACCTTGGTGATGAGCGGGCCCATCTCGGAGGCCGGGTCGTCGCCCGGGCCGATCTTGATCTTCTCGGCGCGCTCGCGGATCTTCTCCACCAGTTCGTCGCCGATCGAGCCGACCGCGACGACCGCGGAGATGGCCATGCAGCGCTCGCCGGCGGAGCCGTAGGCGGCGGACAGGGCCTCAGGCGTCGGCGGACTCGGCCTCGGCGTCGTAGCGCTCGCGGGCGTCCCTGACCTCGTCGAAGTGGTTCTCCGCCCAGTCCTTCACGGCGGTCAGCAACAGGGCCAGGTTCTGGCCGAGGGGCGTGAGCGCGTAGTCGACGCGGACCGGGACGGACGGGGTGACGGTGCGGGTGAGCAGGCCGTCGCGTTCCAGGGAGCGCAGGGTCTGGGTGAGCATCTTGGGGCTGACGCCCGCGATCTTGCGGCCGAGGTCGCTGTAGCGCAGGGGGCCCGGGGCGAGGGCGGACACGACCAGGCTGACCCACTTGTCGCTGATGCGGTCCAGGAGCTGGTTGGTGGGGCAGCTCTTGAGGAACGCGTCGTACTCGATGCGGGCCTGCTCGCGCCGCTGGGCGGCCGTCAGGGTGGCCATGGCTCACCTCCGGGGTACATACGCACTCGCAGGTAACTACTTACTCCCGGATAGTAACTCTTCCTAGGGTTGTGTACAGGGGACGGAGATCGTCCCCGGGACCGACAATCCGAGGAGTGTCGCTGTGCGTGCTGTAGTGGTGAATTCGTTCGGTGGGCCGGAGGTCGTGGAGGTCGTGGAGACCGAGGTGCCGGAGCCCGGTGCGCGTGAGGTGCGGATCAAGGTGTCGGCGGCCTCGCTGAATCCCGTGGACGCGGGGGTGCGGGCCGGTGTCTTCGGGGGTGCGGGCAAGCGGATCGGGCTGGGCTGGGACGTCGCCGGGACCGTGGACGCGGTGGGAGTGGCCAGTTCGTGGAGCGTGGGGGACGAGGTGGTGGCCCTCGACCACGGCTTGGTCAAGCCGCTGGGCACCCACGCCGAGTACGTCGTCGTGGACACCGACGCGGCGGCCCTCGCGCCCACCACGGTGGACGCGGTCCGGGCGGCGGCCCTGCCGCTGAACGCGCTGACCGCCTCGCAGGCCCTGGACCGGCTGGAGCTCGCGCCGGGCGATTCGCTGCTGGTGACGGGTGCGGCGGGGGCGGTCGGCGGCTACGCGGTCCAGCTCGCCGCGCACCGGGGGATATCGGTGACCGGGCTGGCGCGCGAGGGCGACGAGGCGTTCGTGCGGTCCCTGGGGGCCGGGCGTTTCGTCGGTGCCGTCGTGGACCGGGACGTCGACGCGGTGCTGGACGCCGCCGTCCTCGGTGAGCCGGCCCTGGCCGGAGTGCGCGACGGGGGCCGGTACATCGGCGTCATCCCGCAGGCAGAGCCCGTCTCCGTCCGGGGGGTGCGGACCGGTGCGGTCGAGGTGAGCGCAGACGGGGCGCGGCTGGCGGAGCTGGTGCGGCTGGTGGACGAGGGGGTGCTGACGGCACGGGTGGCCGAGACGTTCGCCCTGGAGGACGCCGCGAAGGCGCACGCCCGGCTGGACGAGGGCGGTGTGCGGGGGCGGCTGGTGCTCGTGCCCTAGCGGGGTGCGGGTCCTCCTAGGGTCCGGCGCGTCCGGCCCGCGCCTCCGTCGCGTACGCCGTGGGGGACACCCCCACCGTCGCCGTGAAGTCCCGTATGAGGTGGGCCTGGTCGGCATAGCCGAGGTCGGCGGCGAGGGCGGCCCAGTCGATGTCGTCGCGGGTGCCGGCCTGTTCCAGGGCCTCGTGGATGCGGTAGCGGAGGATGACCCACTTGGGGCTCACCCCCACGCAGGTGGCGAACAGCCGTTGCAGGGCCCGCACCGACAGGCCCTCGGCGCGGGCGAAGTCACCGACGCGGCGCACGGTGCGGTCGGCGCGGATGTGCCGGACGAGATCGATCGCGAGGTCGGTCTGCGGGTCCGGGGCGTGGGGCAGGGAGAGCAGGAAGGTGTCCAGGGCGGCCACCCGGGCGCGGTCGTCGGCGGCGGTGACGACCGCGCGGGCGGTGTCGCCGGTGATCCGCGGGAACACCTCCCGGGCGGGCAGCGCGCGGCCCGTCCACCGGGAGACGGGCACCTCGGGGGTGTACGGGCGGAAGCCGCCGGGGCGGAACTTCGCCCCGCAGACGCGGCCCCGCCCGGCCAGCTTCCTGGTGTAGAGGCCCAGGGCGACGCCGGTGAGCTCGGCGTACGGCGGCCCTTCGGCCTCGTCCCACTGGAAGGTGAGGTTGACGGAGGGGTGCGGAACGATGTGGGAGGCGTAGGGCGCGGGCAGGTCCCAGTCGATGAGCCAGTACCACTCGACGTACCGGCGCAGGGGCTCGGCGGGCTCGTGGCGGCGGAATCGGACGCGGTCGAGCAGCCCGGACG
Organism: Streptomyces sp. NPDC006265; assembly: GCF_040613555.1. Lineage (NCBI taxonomy): Bacteria > Bacillati > Actinomycetota > Actinomycetes > Kitasatosporales > Streptomycetaceae > Streptomyces > Streptomyces sp. NPDC006265. The sequence continues at coordinate 2,196 of NZ_JBEXSH010000206.1, read as the reverse complement.
GGTCGACGATCCCGCGGGTGTCGTGGCGGGGTGCCTCCATGGCCGGATCGTACGTCGCGTTTCTTCAAGAGGGGCAGACCCCGGCCTGCCTACGGTCGGGGCATGGACACGAACGCGGTGAGGATCCACGGCATCGGTGAGCTGCTGGCCCGGGCGAGGGAGCGGGCGGTGCCGGTGGTGCGGGGCATTTCGGACGCGGCGCTGGCCGCGCCCACGCCCTGCGCCGAGTACGACGTGCGGGCCCTGGTCGATCACCTCTTCCAGGTGATCGTGCAGTTCCAGCGGCTGGCCGCGAAGGAGGCGTCGGACTTCGGCGAGACGGCCGGGGTGGTCGGCGAGGACCCCGGGTGGCGTGAGCGGTTCGCGCGGGAGGCGGACCGGCTGGTGGCGGCCTGGTCCGCGTCCGGCGCAGAAGAGGGCACGACCGGCGGGATGGACATGCCGGCGCGGCTGGTCGGCTCGATGGCGCTGCTCGATCTGACGGTGCACGTGTGGGACCTGGCGCGGGCGACGGGCCAGGACTTCCCGGGTGCCGACGAGGCGGTCGTGGCGGAGCTGGCGGGCGCGGTGGAGGAGCTGGCCCCGACGGCCCGGAAGATGGGCATGTTCGGGGAGCCGGTGCCCGAGAGCGCGGACGCGTCGGCGTTCGAGCGGCTGCTGGCGCGGACCGGCAGGGACCCCCACTGGGAATAGCCCCACGTGGGCAGCCGTTCTCCAGGTATGGTTGAACCGTAAACAACCTGGAGGGTGAGCGACCATGCAGTTCGGGATCTTCAGCGTCGGCGACGTCACGCCCGACCCGACCACCGGCCGGACACCGACCGAGCGCGAGCGGATCAAGGCCATGGTCGCCATCGCGCTGAAGGCCGAGGAGATGGGGCTCGACGTCTTCGCGACCGGCGAGCACCACAACCCGCCCTTCGTGCCCTCGTCGCCGACCACGATGCTCGGCTACGTGGCGGCCCGCACCGAGCGGCTGATCCTCTCCACGGCCACGACCCTGATCACCACCAACGACCCGGTGAAGATCGCCGAGGACTTCGCGATGCTCCAGCACCTGGCCGACGGCCGGGTGGACCTCATGCTGGGCCGCGGGAACACCGGCCCGGTCTACCCCTGGTTCGGGCAGGACATCCGGCAGGGCATCAACCTGGCCGTCGAGAACTACGCCCTGCTCCACCGCCTGTGGCGCGAGGACGTCGTCGACTGGGAGGGGAAGTTCCGCACGCCCCTGCAGGGCTTCACGGCCACGCCCCGCCCGCTGGACGGCGTACCGCCCTTCGTCTGGCACGGCTCGATCCGCTCCCCGGAGATCGCCGAGCAGGCCGCGTACTACGGCGACGGCTTCTTCCACAACAACATCTTCTGGCCGGCCGACCACACCAAGCGCATGGTCGAGCTGTACCGGACGCGGTACGCCCACTACGGGCACGGCACCCCCGAGCAGGCGATCGTCGGGCTCGGCGGGCACGTCTTCATGCGGAAGAACTCCCAGGGCGCGGTGCGCGAGTTCCGGCCCTACTTCGACGTCGCGCCGGTGTACGGGCACGGGCCGTCGCTGGAGGACTTCACGGAGCAGACCCCGCTGACCGTCGGCTCCCCGCAGCAGGTCGTCGAGAAGACGCTGGCCTTCCGCGAGTACGCGGGCGACTACCAGCGCCAGCTGTTCCTGATCGACCACGCCGGGCTGCCGCTGAAGACCGTGCTGGAGCAGATCGACCTGCTGGGCGAGGAGGTCGTGCCGGTGCTGCGCAAGGAGTTCGCCGTGGACCGCCCGGCGGACGTCCCGGACGCCCCGACGCACGCGGCCCGGCTCGCCCACGACCGGCGGTGAGGGGACGGCAGGACCCGGCTCCCGGGTTGCCCGGCCCCTGGTGAGAGGGGAGTAAGAAGGACGCCCCGGCGCAGCGCATACGGCCTGGGGGGCCGGGCGGCTTGGCACACTGGACGCGTGCCCCACACCGTGCTGCTCGCTGAAGACGACCGCGCCATCCGCAACGCCCTGGAGCGTGCCCTGACCCTGGAGGGCTACCAGGTCATGGCGGTCGCCGACGGGGTCGAGGCGCTCGCGCAGGCCCACCGCAACCGTCCTGACGTACTCCTCCTGGACGTGATGATGCCCGGCATCGACGGGCTCCAGGTGTGCCGGGTGCTGCGCGCCGAGGGCGACCGCACGCCCGTGCTGATGCTGACGGC
>NZ_JBEXSH010000205.1:0-11405 GCF_040613555.1 Streptomyces sp. NPDC006265 | reverse complement strand
CGGCCGAGGCGGTCACCCGGCCCCGGCTCCTCGCCGCCCCGGACCGGGCCCTGCCGCTACGGCGCCTGCCGCCCGGGCACGTCGGCGACTACGTCGCCTGGTCCCTGGTGGGCACCACGCTGCCGGGCGCCCTGACCTGCCCGGGGTCCTCGGGAGCTGATCAGCTCCCGTACGAGACACGCACCTCCTTGAAGCCCAGGGAGCGCAACAGGCCTTCGAGCATGCCGGTGGTGTTCGACTCGGCGCGCGCGGTCAGCTCGCTCTCCTTCGCCGCGTCGCCGATGTGCCGCACCGCGAGCTTCTGCACGGCCTGCTCACCGTTGGGGTTGTCCGAGAAGAGGTCGCCGAGGCGGTCGAAGAGACCGCGCTGTTTGGAGACCGCGTACGAGCGGGCGGGGTCGAGGGCGGGCTTGCCCAGCTGCGCGTGCGGCAGCCGGAGTGTGGCGGACGTGCGGTCGCCGTTGACCTTCACGTCGTTCTCGCCGACCTTGCCCAGGTCGACATAGGCGTCGACGGTGCCGGCACCGACGTACAGGGTGCGGGTGCCGCGGATCGCGTCGGGCAGGAGCTTGGCATCCTTCTCCAGGTCCACGACGACCTGGAAGTTGCCGGAGGCGGCGTCGTAGCGGCTGATGTCCTGGACGGACTTCAGCAGTGCGGGACCGGACCGGTCGTGGGTCTCGGTGCCGAACAGGTCCTTCAGGCCCGGGAGCACGCTCAGCCGGAGCCCGGCGAAGAACACGACCAGCACCAGTACGAGCGCGGCCACCACCTTCGCCCAGCCGGGCATGCGCCTGGGGAGGCGCTTGACGGGAGTCGTCATGCGACGGCCCTCCTTCCTACTGTCCGGATGCCCGCCACACCCCCTGCCAGACCGCCGAGTTGAGGACGGGACGACTCCCGCGGAAGCACGCGGGGCGCACATCCGTCAGGGGCGGGACGTCGCCTCGGGCTGCTCCAGGGCGGCGTCCAGCGTCGGCTGCGGAGGCAGCAGCCGGGACAGGCCGGTGATCCGCAGGACGCGCAGCGTCAGCGGATGGGCACAGACGAGGAGCACATGGCCCCGCCGGTCGAGCACCCGGCTGCGGGCCCGGTACAGCAGCCGCAGGCCGGAGCAGTCGAAGAAGTCGATCCCGCTGAGGTCGATCACGATCCGGGCGGCGGGACGGCCGGTCTCCCGGTCCAGGTGCGGGGCGATCTCCGTGGCCGCGGCGAGGTCGATCTCGCCGCGGAACTCCAGCACCGTGTGTCCCCGTTCCTGGCGGACGCGCAGATGCCGGGTGAGCGGTGCAGGTTCCTGCCGCACGACGCGATCGCCTCCAGCCTGCTCCGGTGCGTGGGGAGGGGCGACGGCCTCAACGCCGTTCCCCGCCGGTCAAGTTACCCTCCAACGAGTGAATTTGAGCATGTTCGATTGACATATGTCTTTGAATTCCGGCCGAGTTGGCCGAGGTTCACGCCGGGGCGTGCGCGGGCGTGATTCCGGGGCGCGTCGTGGCGGGCCGGCGGAACTACGACAGGGCGTGCCAGGCCTTGGTGAGCGCTTGACGGAACTGCTCGGTCTGGTGCGTGGTGAGGTCGCGCACCATCCGCTCCTCCAGCTCCCGGACGGGCCCGGCGTGGCGGGCCAGCAGCTCGCGGCCGGAGTCGGTGAGCAGGATCAGCAGCTCCCGGCGGTTGCGGGGGTTGCGCTCCCGGCGCACGAGTCCGCGGCCCTCCAGGGAGCGGACCAGGTCCGCGATGGACTGGGCGGTGACGAAGGAGTCGCGCGCCAGCTGGGCCGCGGACAGTCCGTCGTGCCGTTCCAGCACGGTCAGCGCCGTGTACTGGAGAGCGGTGATCCCGGAGGGTCTGACCAGCTCGTCCAGATGGGAGCGCACGACGAGCTCCACCTGCTTGACCATGTAGAGCAGGGAGGGGGACGCCTTGGTCACCTGTGTGTCGAGCATGGAGGCAGGCTAGACCATTGACAGGAAACCTGGCCGTGAAGAGACTGCGCACAGACAGGAAACCTGTTTGTTGAAAACTTGGCGACGACGCTGAGGAGTGGCGATGACCACCTTCGAGAGCACACCCGGGCAGCTGTTCATCGGGGGCCGATGGCGCGAGGCCGCAGACGGGGCGCGCACCGAGGTGATCGACCCCTCCCGGGGCAGGGCCGTCACCACCGTCGCCGAGGCGGGCCCCGCCGAGGTCGACGCGGCCGTACGCGCCGCCCGTGAGGCCTTCGACGACGGCGCATGGTCCGGACTGAGCGGTCGCGAGCGCGGCCGGGTGCTGCAGCGCGTCGCCCAGCTGATCCGGGAGAACGCCGACGAGCTCGCCGCACTGGAGAGCCTCGACGTCGGCAAGCCGATCTCGCTGTGCGGCGCGGTCGACGTCACCAACGCCGCCAACGACTACGAGTACTACGCCCATCTCGCCCAGAGCCAGGACGGCGCCCTGCGCGACCTCCCCATGAACGCCCTCGCCTACACCATGCGCGAGCCCCTGGGTGTGGTCGCCGCGATCACCCCGTTCAACTTCCCGCTGATCCTGGCCGGTTCGAAGCTCGCCCCGGCGCTGGCGGCCGGCAACACGGTCGTCCACAAGCCGGCCGACGAGACGCCGCTCAGCGCCCTGTACATGGCCCGGCTGCTCCAGGAGGCCGGCGTCCCCGACGGGGTGGTCAACGTCGTGACCGGCACCGGTCCGGTGGCGGGGGAGGCGCTGCTGCGGCACCGGGGTGTCGACAAGGTCGCCTTCACCGGCTCCACCGCGATCGGCCGGCACGTGGCGAGCGTCGCCGGCGAGGCGCTGAAGCCCGTCACCATGGAACTCGGCGGGAACGCCGCCCACATCGTCTTCGAGGACGCCGACCTGGAGAAGGCGGTCGGCTCGGTCATCAAGGGATTCGTCTTCAACACCGGCCAGTTCTGCATGGGCGGCCCGCGCCTGCTGGTGGCCCGGTCGGTGTACCCGACCCTGCTCGGCATCCTCGCCGAGGCCGTGCCCGGCGTGCCGGTCGGCGACCCCCGCGACCCGGCCACGGTCATCGGCCCGATGGCGGCCGAGAAGCACCTGAAGAAGGTCGAGGAATACGTCGCCCTGGCCCGCATGGAGGGCGCCCGCATCGTCTGCGGCGGCGAGCGGCTCGACCTCGACGGCGGCTACTACTACAAGCCCACCGTCATCGCCGACCTGGCGAACGACTCCCGGGTGATCCAGGAAGAGATCTTCGGGCCGGTCCTCACCGTGCAGCCCTTCGACGACGAGGACGAGGCCGTCGCCCTCGCCAACTCCACGCCGTACGGCCTGGCCTCGGGCGTCCAGACCAGCCACCTCGCCCGCGCCCACCGGGTCGCCGGCCGGCTCCAGGCCGGCATCGTCTGGATCAACGACTGGGCGATGCTCGACCCCGCGGTGCCCTTCGGCGGGGTGAAGGACTCCGGCTACGGCCGTGAGTACGGGCCCGAGGCCCTCGCCGGTTACACCAAGGTCAAGTCCGTCGTCGTCTCGCTCGACTGAAACACCGTCAAGGAGTCATCGCGATGCCCACACCCACCCGTGCCGCGGTCGTCGAGTCCGGCGGCGCGCCCTTCACCCTCTCCGACGTCGTCCTCGACGCTCCCGGCCCGCACGAGGCGCTGGTCCGTATGGTCGCCACCGGCCTGTGCCACACCGACCTGGGGGTGGCGAGCGGCGGACTGCCCTTCCCGCTGCCCGGGGTCCTGGGCCACGAGGGCGCGGGCGTCGTCGAGGCCGTCGGCCCCGCCGTCACCGGCGTCGCGGCGGGCGACCACGTCCTGCTCTCCTTCACCTCCTGTGGCGACTGCCGCAACTGCCGCGGCGGGCATCCCGCGTACTGCGCGACCTGGCTGCCGCTGAACCTGATCGGTGGCAGCCGGGCCGACGGGACGAGCACCATCAGCCGGGACGGCGAGAGCCTGGGCGGCCACTTCTTCGGCCAGTCCTCCTTCGCTGAGCTGGCACTGGCCGATGAGCGCAGCCTGGTCAAGGTCGACCCGGACGTGCCACTCGAGTCGATCGCCCCACTGGGCTGCGGCGTGCAGACCGGAGTCGGGGCCGTGTGGAACGTCCTGAAGCCGGAGACCGGCGGCACGGTCGTCGTCCTGGGTGCCGGAGCGGTCGGCCTGTCGGCGGTGATGGCGGCCGCCCTGACCTCGGCCACCTCTATCGTCGCCGTCGACCGGGTCGCCGAACGCCTGGCCCTCGCGACGGAGCTGGGCGCCACCCACACGGTCGACACGAGCGGGACGGACCTCCTCCAGGCCCTCGCCGAGATCACCGGCGGGCAGGGCGCGGACGGGGTCGTGGAGACCACCGGCCATGTCGGTGTCCTGCGGCAGGGCGTCGACGCGCTGGCCGCCCGCGGCACCCTGGTCGTCGTGGGTGCCCCGCCCTTCGGCACCGAGGTCGCCCTGGACGTCAACGGCCTCCTCGGCGGCAAGCGGATCGTCGGCCTCACCCTCGGCGACAGCGAGACCCGGGCCATGATCCCGGCCCTGGTCCACCTGGTGAAGGAGGGCCGGCTCCCGCTGCACCGCCTGATCGGCACCTACCCCTTCGAGGACATCGACCGGGCGGTCCAGGACATGCGATCCGGCAAGACGATCAAGCCGGTCCTCACCTTCTGACACCGCCCGCCCGGTGCCGGTTCAGTCGTTCAGCAGCACCAGCTTCCCCGTCGTGCGGCCGGTGTCGCCGAGGGCGTGTGCCTCGGCGGCCTCGGCCAGGGGGAAGGTGCCGGCGATCGTGGCGCGCAGCTTCCCCGTCCCGACCAGTTCCGCGATCGTCTCCATGCCGCCGCGGTCGGCGTCCACCAGCATCCGCAGCGCCCGGACGCCGAGCCGCTCGGCCTCCTCGTAGAGCTCGTCCGAGCCGCCCGGGAGGATCGACACCAGGACCCCGCCGGGGCGCAGCACGCGCAGCGAGCGCAGGGAGTTGTCCCCGCCGATCGTGTCCAGCACGACGTCGACGTCCTTCACGGCCTCGCTGACGTCCGTCTCGCGGTAGTCCACCGCCTCGTCGACGCCGATCTCGCGCAGGAACGCGTGCTTGCCCGCGCTCGCCGTGCCGATCACGTACGCACCGTGCGCCTTGGCGATCTGCACCGCCACGTGCCCGACCCCGCCGGCCGCGGCGTGGATCAGCACTCGCTGCCCCGGCCGGAGGCCCGCGTGCTCGGTCAGCGCCTGCCAGGCGGTCAGCGAGACCAGCGGCAGCGCGCCGGCCTGGGTGTGGTCGACGGCGGCCGGCTTGCGGGCGAGGGCGCGGACGGGGGCGATGACGTACTCGGCGTGCGAGCCGTGCCCGTACGGGTAGGGCAGCATGCCGAAGACCTCGTCACCGGGTGCGAAGGCCACGACGCCGATGCCGACCGCCTCCACCACGCCGGAGACGTCCCAGCCCAGGACGAAGGGCGGCTCGCCCAGGAACCCGCCGGTCGCGCGGTGCTTCCAGTCGGTCGGGTTGACCCCTGCGGCCCGCACCCGGACCAGTACCTCGTTCGGCTTCGGTACCGGGCGCTCGATCTGCACTTCCGTCAAGACCTCGGGACCGCCGAGGACGTCCTGGCTGATGGCTCGCATCGTGTTCTGTGTGCTCATGGTCCACCAGCGTGCCCGTCCCCCACACCACCCGCCAATGGCAAAATTGCCACCATTCGATAGGATCGTGCCATGCGACGTGAGCGAGTGGTGGTCCTGGCCCTGGACGGGGTGTACCCCTTCGAGCTGGGCATCCCCAGCCGGATCCTCGGCGCGGCCGACGGCCGCTACGAGGTCCTCACCTGCTCGGTCGACGGCCGTCCGGTGCGCACCGACGCCGACTTCGGCATCACCGTGGAGCATGACCCCGAAGCCCTGGCCACGGCCGACACGGTGGTGATCGCGCCCGTGGTGCCCTCCCACCTGGCCGACGAGGTGTCCGACGACGTCCTGGCCGCGCTCGCGCTCATCCGCCCCGGCACCCGCATCGTCTCGATCTGCACCGGCGCCTTCGTCCTCGCCGCCGCCGGCCTCCTCGACGGGCGCCGGGCGACCACCCACTGGCAGGTCGCCGACCGGTTCCGGCGCATGTTCCCGCGCGTCGACCTCGACCCGGACGTGCTGTTCGTCGACGACCATCCGTTCCTCACCTCCGCCGGGGCCGCCTCCGGCGTGGACATCTGCCTGCACCTCGTCCGCAAGGACCACGGCAGCCGGCTGGCCAACAGCGTCGCCCGCCGCTGCGTCGTCCCGCCCTTCCGGGACGGCGGCCAACTCCAGTACATCGAGCAGCCCGTTCCCGAGCAGGGCGCCGCGAGTACCGCCGCCACCCGTGCCTGGGCCCTGGCACGCCTCGATGAACCGCTCACTCTCGCCGAGCTCTCCGGCCACGCCCGGATGAGCCAGCGCACCTTCGCCCGCCGCTTCCATGACGAGGTGGGCCTCAGTCCCGGCCGCTGGCTGATCCAGCAGCGTGTGGTCCGGGCCCGGCATCTGCTCGAATCCAGTGATCTGACAGTGGACCAGATCGCCGGCCGGGTCGGCTTCGCGACCGGCGCGTCCCTGCGTCAGCACCTGAACGCGGCGATCGGGGTCTCCCCGCAGGCCTACCGCCGCACGTTCCAGATCGCCCGCTGACCTCGGCGTCCTCGGCGCACGGCACGGTGCGGGGCGTTCCGTGCGGCGTGGCGCGCCCAATTCCTCTGACAGCAAAGCCATTTGTCGACCTGTTGTCTTCTGTCGGAGCGTGACGGAACCCTCACGTCCGGCAGGTGGCCGCAGTTGATCCTTTCGGGTCCAAACCCGATAAGGTTCCCAACAGCGCTGCGAGTTGACCCGATCGCGTCCGGTCGACTTTGCGGTGCGTACTCATGAGTGCGGTCCACACACCCCCCCTGTTCGTTCGTGTTGCTTCGAAGGATGCAGATGGAACTCGCCACTCCGCCACCGGCGGCGCGGGCCCCTGTCGCCTGGTACAGCTGGTGGTTGATGCCGCTGGGCTTGGGAGGCGGGACCGTTGCCGCCACGTTCATGAGCTCGGAGCGAATAACCGTGGCCGTCGCCGGCGTCGCGGCGACGGCTGCCGGCGCCGTGTGCGTACGCCTGCTGCTGCGCACCCGGGCCCAACTGCACCGTGCGGAAGGCTCCTTCCGCACCACGCAGGCCGAGCACAACCAGCAGTGGCAGCAGCATGTGGCGGGACTTGAACGCAAGTTCGCCGCCGATCGCGCCGGCCTGGAATCCCAGCTCAACGAGCAGAACGCGACGTACGAGCGGCGCCTGGCCGACCAGAGCGCCACGTACGAGTCGCAGCTCGCCGACCAGAGCGCCACGTACGAGTCGCAGCTGGCCGAGCGGTCCCGGGCCTATGAGGAACGGCTGACCGAGCAGGCCACGTCGTACGAGGCCCAGCTCGCCGACCAGGCCGCGGTCTGGCAGGAGCAGCTCTCCCACCAGCTCGCCGCGATCGCCCGGCTCGCCGACGAGCAGCTGCCCGACGCGATGGAGAAGCTGCGTGCCGGCGACGCCATCGACGACCTGTTGCCCACGGTCAACCAATGCGCCAAGGTCAGCTCGGAACTCCAGGCCGAACTGCGCAAGCTGCTGCGCACCTCCCTGATCGGGCTGGAGGCGGAGTTCGACCGCTCCACCTCCGCCGAGCAGGCCGTGATCAGCATCGGCAACCGCATCCACGTCCTGACCAGCAAGCTTCGCGGCCGGCTGCACGAGATGCAGGGCGAGCACGGCCGGCTGCCGGCCGTCGCCCGCGGTCTCATGGAGCTCGACCAGGAGCTCGGCCCCGCCGACTCGCTCGCCGCGAGCATCGGTGTGCTCGGAGGCTCCGACCGGCCCGGCCGGCAGTGGCAGGAGCCGCAGCGGCTGCTCAGCGTGGTGCGCGGCGGCATCGGCCGGATCAAGGACTTCCACCGGATCCAGGTGCGCCACCTGCCCGAACTCGGCGTCGACGGCGGCCTCGTCGACCACCTCACGCTGATCCTGGCCCACCTCCTGGACAACGCGGCCCGCTACTCGCCACCCACCGAGCCGGTGCTCATCTCCGGCAAGGAGGTTCCCAACGGCGTCGGCATCGAGATCCAGGACTCCGGCAAGGGGCTGAGCGAGGAGAAGAAGCACGAGGCCGAGCACGCCCTCGCGGGCACCGCGCCCGGCGCGGGCCTCGGCGGCATCACCGAGGACGCCAACATCGGCCTGCGCGTCGTCGGCGCCCTCGCCCGCCGCTACGGCATCCGCGTCACCTTCGCGGACTCGCCGTGGCTCGGAACCTCCGTGGTGGTCGTGGTCCCGCACAAGTACTTCAGCCCGCTGCCCACGGCCGCGACCGCGTCGGCCGCGCCCGCCCCGGAAACCCGCGCCGCCACCGCCACCGCCACCGCGGCCCCGGCTCGGGAGACGGCCACCGTGCCCGAACCGCGGGCCGCGCAGGCGGAGACTGGGGAGACCACTCCCGGCGGACTGCCCCGGCGCCGCAGCAAGCGGAACGAGACGGAGGCGTCCAGGCCGGCCGAGCGGACCGACCGGGGCACGGTGGCCGCCGTCCCGCCGGACGCGTCCTTCTCGGGTCTCGCCGCCTTCGCCACCGCCGGACGCGACGCGGCGGAGGCCTCCGAGGCGGCCGGCGACCGCGACACCCTCGCCGGCCGCGAGTACACCGAGCACCGCACCGAAGAGAGCGACTAGTCCCATGACGCAACAAGGAACAGATGTGAGCTGGGCGCTCCGCGATCTCGTCGAGAGCATCCAGGAGATCCGCTTCGCCCTCGTGGCCTCCAGCGACGGCAAGGCCATCACCTCCTACGGCGCCGAAGACCCCGACGACGTCGACCGCTTCGCCGCCGTGGTGGCAGGCCTGCAGGCCCTGGCCCAGCCGGTCGCCGAGCAGTTCCCCAAGTACGCCGGGCAGCTGCGCCTCGCGATGATCGAGGTGGACGGCGGGCACCTCTTCGTCGTGCGCGCGGGTGTGGAGACGTACCTCGGCGTCCTCGCCAGGGAGGGCCTCGACCAGGGCCTGCTCGGCCACCAGATGAGGGACCTGGCCCGCAGGATGGGTGAGCTCCTCGGCACCACTCCGCGCCTGGAGGAGCACTCTGGATGAGTGCTCCCCGCAGGCCGTCGGACCCGTCCGGTCTCGAGCGCTACTACGTCCTCACCGGCGGGCGCAGCGGACCGGGCGGTTCGGCGTCGAGCCTCGACGTGGCGACCCTCGTCGTCTCCCGCGCCGCCCCGTTACCGGGCATGCAGCACGAGCACGAGGAGATCCTCCGCCGCTGCCGCGACCCGCTGTCGGTCGCCGAGCTCGGCGCTCACCTCGGGCTCCCCTTCAACATTCTCGCGGTGCTGCTGTCGGACCTGCTGGACGCAGGTCGCGTCGAAGCCCGTAACCCCATCCCGGCACACGACGCCGGCCGCGGGCCCGACCTCGCGCTCCTTGAGGAGGTACTGAGTGGACTTGAAAGGCTTTGACCAACCCGGAGGCTCGGCCGGGGACACCCGTTCGGTGAAGGTGATGATCGCCGGCGGGTTCGGCACCGGGAAGACCACCATGGTCCGGTCGGTCAGCGACATCAAGCCGCTCACCACCGAGGAGACCCTCACCCAGGCCAGTGCCGACGTCGACCATCTCATCGGCGTCGCCGACAAGACGCAGACCACCGTCAGCCTGGACTTCGGCAAGATCGGCATCAACGAGAGCCTGGTGCTGTACCTGTTCGGCACGCCCGGGCAGGAGCGGTTCTGGTTCCTGTGGAACGGGCTGTTCAAGGGTGCGCTCGGTGCGATCGTCCTGGTGGACACGCGCCGCCTGGAGTCCAGTTTCCGGGCGATCGAGGAGATGGAGCGGCTGGAAGTCCCCTTCGTGGTCGCGCTGAACGTCTTTCCCGACTCGCGGAACTACCCGGCCGAGGAGATCCGGGACGCCCTGGACATCCCCGAGCACACCCCGGTCGTGGCCTTCGACGCCCGTGACCGGGCCTCCAGCCGGGACGTCCTCGTCGCGCTGATCCACCATCTCAAGGAACGCTCGGCCGTGGCCCTGGAGCCCCGATGAACGATCAGACCGAACCGAGTCTCCAGGCCATGCGGGGATGCCCGGTCGCCCACCACGGGGCCGACCTGACCCGGCTGTACGGCCCGGACGCCGCGACCGACCCGGCGGGCATCTACGAGCGGCTGCGCAAGGAGCACGGCTCGCTCGCGCCGGTCCTGCTCGAAGGTGACGTGCCCGCCTGGCTGGTCCTCGGCTACCGGGACAACCGGCGGGTGCTCGACAACCCCCGCCAGTTCAGCCGGGACGCGCGGATCTGGCGGGACTGGCGGGAGGGCCGCATCGAGGAGACCTCGCCGATCATGCCGATGGTCGGCTGGCGCCCCGACTGTGTGTCCCAGGACGGCGAACCGCACCGCAGGCTGCGCGGCGCCGTCACCGACGGGTTGCAGGCGGCGACCACCCGGGGCATCCGGCGGCACGTCACGCACTTCGCGAACAAGCAGATCGACGCGTTCGCCGACGCCGGGCGCGCCGACCTCGTGGCCGACTACGCCGAGCAACTGCCGATGCTCGTGCTCACCAGGATGCTGGGCCTTCCCGCGGCGGACGGGCTACGCCTGATCGAGTCGTGCGCCCAGGTCTTCAAGGGCGGTGAGGGCGCCCTCGAGCACAACGACCGGATCATGCAGATCCTCGCGGAACTCGCCGAGCGCAAGCGGACCGAGCCGGGTTCCGACTTCGCCACGGCCCTGCTGGAGCACCCGGCCGGCCTCGACCACGACGAGGTCGTCAGCCATCTGCGCCTGGTGCTGATCGCCGCGCACACCACCACCAGCAACCTGCTGGCCCGGGTCCTGCAGCGGGTCCTCACCGACGCTGCCCGGCTGACCGGTCTGGTCAGCGGGGAGCTGGACATCTCCTCAGTGGTGGAAGAGGTCATGTGGGACACCCCGCCGCTGTCCGTGCTGCCGGGCCGGTTCGCAACCGCCGACCTGGAGCTCGGAGGCCATCACGTCCAGGAGGGAGAACTGCTCGTCCTGGGCCTGGCCGCCGGCAACCTCGACCCGGAGGTACGGCCCGACTCGGCCGTCGCCGTGCAGGGCAACCAGTCGCACCTGGCATTCAGCGCGGGACCGCACGAGTGCCCCGGGCAGAACATCGGCCAGTCCATCATCGAGATCGGCGTGGACGTCCTGCTGCACCGGCTGCCGGACCTGCGCCTGGCCGTACCGCCGGAAGAGCTCGGCTCGACCGCCTCCACGTGGGAGTCCCGGCTGGACAGCCTGCCGGTCGAGTTCGCCGTCTAGTGCCGCGGCGGGCAACGTTTGCCCGTTGAGGAGCGGCGTTTGGTGCGTGCTCTCGGCGTGGCGGCCGGAAGCCCTCGTACTGGACGTACTTGGGGTTTCGGCCGG
>NZ_JBEXSH010000204.1:0-11413 GCF_040613555.1 Streptomyces sp. NPDC006265 | reverse complement strand
ACTGTTGCGGGACGAGGGGCTGGCCGCCTCGCGCAGGGCGCTGGCGGACGGGCTTGTGGAGGCCGGACCGTACGGGGAAGGGCGGGCGGTGCTCACGTTGCGAGGGCGGTTGCTGGCGGACGGGGTTGTTCGGGACCTCGTGGACTGAGGTGCTCGGCGTTCGCGCTGAGGGCGGGTGGGTCCGCAGCGCGGCGTAGCGGGGCGCCGCTCTCGGTCGGGGCGGGTGCCGCCCCTGGTAGGCCGTGTCCGCAGCGGGGGCGGGCTGCGCGTGCCCGCAGCCGGGCGGCGGTGCGTGCCCGCAGCCGGGCGGCTGCGTGTCCGCAGCGGGGGCCGCGCGCAGGACCGCTGTCAGGGCGCCGTCACGAAGTCGATCAGTTCCTCCACCCGCCCCAGCAGCTCCGGCTCCAGGTCCTTGTACGAGTGGACCCCCGACAGGATCCGCTGCCAGGCCGCCCCGGTGTTCTCCGGCCAGCCCACAGCCCTGCACACGCCGGTCTTCCAGTCCTGGCCGCGCGGTACCCGGGGCCAGGCGTCGATGCCCAGGGACGACGGTTTCACCGCCTCCCAGATGTCGATGTACGGGTGGCCCACGACCAGCGCGTGCTCGCTCGTCACCGACTGGGCGATCCGCCGCTCCTTCGAGCCCCGTACGAGGTGGTCCACCAGGACGCCCAGCCGCGCGTCCGGGCCGGGGGCGAACTCGGAGACGATCGACGGCAGGTCGTCGACGCCCTCCAGGTACTCCACGACCACGCCCTCGATGCGCAGGTCGTCGCCCCACACCTTCTCGACCAGCTCGGCGTCGTGCCGGCCCTCGACGTAGATGCGGCCGGCCCGGGCGACACGCGCGCGTGCGCCGGGGACGGCCACCGAACCGGAGGCCGTGCGGGTGGGACGCGCGGGGCCGCCCGGCGCGGGGCGGACGAGGGTCACCACCCTGCCCTCCAGCAGGAAGCCGCGCGGCTCCATCGGGAACACCCGGCGCTTGCCGAAGCGGTCCTCCAGGGTCACCGTGCCCGCCTCGCAGCGGATCACCGCGCCGCAGAAACCCGTCCCCGGCTCCTCCACCACCAGGCCGGGCTCCGCCGCGACCTCGGGCACCGGCTTCGGCTTCTTCCACGGCGGGGTCAGATCGGCGGAGTACTGGCGCATTCGCACGACGATAGGAGAAGGCGGAGGGCGATCACCGCGACACGCCGAAACGCGCCGCCAGCGCGTCCCGTTGCGCCCGCACGAACGCCGCGTCCACCACCGCTCCGTGACCGGGCACGTACACCGCGTCCTCGCCGCCCAGGTCGAGCAGCCGGTCCAGTGCGGCCGGCCAGTGCGACGGCACCGCGTCGGGGCCCGCCTGCGGCTCGCCGGACTCCTCGACCAGGTCGCCGCAGAACACCACCTCCGGATCGCCCGGCACCAGCACCGCCAGGTCGTGCGCGGTGTGCCCCGGGCCGACGTTCGCCAGCAGCACCTGCCGTCCGCCGCCCAGGTCGAGGGTCCACTCGCCGGAGACCAGGTGGCCGGGCGGGGTCAGCCGCTCCGCCGCCTCCTGGGCCGTGGGCGCCGCCAGGCCGTGGCGCACCCCGTCCTCCCGCAGTTCCTCGCGGTCCCGCAGCCGTGTCAGCAGCGCGTCCACGCCCACCGCGCCGAACACCTCGGTGTCCGGGAGCGCCGCGGCGCCGAAGACATGGTCGAAGTGCGGGTGGGTCAGCGCGAGATGTGTCACACGGTGACCGGTGAGTGCCCGCGCCTGCGCGCCCAGTTTCGCGCCCTCGGCGAGGCTCGACCCCGCGTCGATCATGAGGACCGCCCCCTCCCCGGCGACCAGCCCGATCGTGCAGTCCCACACCGGCAGCCGGCACCGTCCCACACCGGCGGCCACGCGCTCCCATCCGAGGTCTTCCCAAGTCACCGTCATACGGCGACGCTAGCGGTGCGCCCCGCTCGGGGCACTGCGCCGCACGACCAGCCTTGCCGGGGGTGTACCCCACCGCCGTACACTGGGCCGGGGAATGCTGGCACTCGCACGCGCAGAGTGCCAGGCTCGACAGGCAGGACCACGGGCGGACTACTTCTGGAGGTGTGCGCGATGCTCAGTGAACGCAGGCTTCAGGTGCTGCGCGCCATCGTCCAGGACTACGTCGGCACCGAGGAGCCGGTGGGCTCCAAGGCCCTCACCGAGCGGCACAGCCTCGGCGTCTCGCCGGCCACCGTCCGCAACGACATGGCGGCCCTGGAGGACGAGGGGTACATCGCCCAGCCGCACACCAGTGCCGGGCGCATCCCCACCGACAAGGGCTACCGGCTGTTCGTCGACAAGCTCGCCGGCGTCAAGCCGATGACCGCGCCCGAGCGGCGCGCGATCCAGAACTTCCTCGAGGGCGCCGTCGATCTCGACGACGTCGTGGCGCGTACGGTACGGCTGCTCGCACAGCTCACGCGCCAGGTCGCCGTCGTGCAGTACCCGTCGCTGACCCGGTCCACCGTGCGGCATGTGGAGCTGCTCTCCCTGGCGCCCGCGCGCGTGATGCTGGTGCTGATCACGGACACCGGGCGGGTCGAGCAGCGGGTGGTCGACTGCCCGGCGCCCTTCGGGGACGCCTCGCTCGCGGATCTGCGCGCCCGGCTCAACAGCCGCGTGGCGAACCGCCGTTTCGCGGATGTGCCGAGTCTGGTGGAGGATCTCCCGGAGGCGTTCGAGCACGAGGACCGGGGTACGGTCTCTACGGTGCTCTCCACACTCCTGGAGACGCTCGTCGAGGAGAACGAGGAGCGGCTGATGATCGGCGGCACCGCCAATCTGACCCGCTTCGGGCATGACTTCCCTCTCACGATCCGGCCGGTGCT
Source organism: Streptomyces sp. NPDC006265 (assembly GCF_040613555.1). Taxonomy (NCBI): domain Bacteria; kingdom Bacillati; phylum Actinomycetota; class Actinomycetes; order Kitasatosporales; family Streptomycetaceae; genus Streptomyces; species Streptomyces sp. NPDC006265. The sequence continues at coordinate 8,569 of NZ_JBEXSH010000204.1, read as the reverse complement.
GGAGGCGCTGGAGGAGCAGGTCGTGCTCCTCAAGCTGCTCGGCGAGGCGCAGGATCCGGGCGTGACCGTACGGATCGGTCACGAGAACGCCCACGAAGGACTCAACTCCACGTCCGTCGTGTCGGTCGGCTACGGTTCGGGCGGCGAGGCAGTCGCCAAGCTCGGCGTGGTCGGACCGACCCGCATGGACTACCCGGGAACGATGGGAGCGGTACGCGCAGTGGCACGGTACGTCGGACAGATCCTGGCGGAGTCGTAGTGGCCACGGACTACTACGCCGTACTCGGCGTGCGCCGCGACGCGTCGCAGGAAGAGATCAAGAAGGCCTTCCGGCGGCTCGCCCGCGAGCTGCACCCGGACGTCAACCCCGATCCGAAGACCCAGGAGCGGTTCAAGGAGATCAACGCCGCTTACGAGGTGCTGTCGGACCCGCAGAAGAAGCAGGTCTACGACCTCGGCGGCGACCCGCTCTCGCAGGCCGGTGGCGGCGGCGCGGGCGGCTTCGGAGCCGGTGGCTTCGGGAACTTCTCGGACATCATGGACGCGTTCTTCGGCACGGCGTCGCAGCGCGGACCGCGCTCGCGCACCCGCCGCGGCCAGGACGCGATGATCCGCATCGAGATCGAGCTCGACGAGGCCGCCTTCGGCACGACGAAGGACATCCAGGTCGACACGGCCGTCGTCTGCAACACCTGCAACGGCGAGGGCGCGGCCCCGGGCACCTCCGCCCAGACGTGTGACATGTGCCGCGGCCGCGGTGAGGTCTCGCAGGTCACCCGGTCCTTCCTGGGCCAGGTCATGACGTCCCGCCCCTGCCCGCAGTGCCAGGGCTTCGGCACGGTCGTGCCGACCCCGTGCCCGGAGTGCGCGGGCGACGGCCGCGTCCGGTCCCGCCGTACGCTCACGGTCAAGATCCCGGCCGGTGTCGACAACGGCACGCGGATCCAGCTCGCCGGCGAGGGCGAGGTCGGTCCCGGCGGCGGTCCGGCCGGTGACCTCTACGTCGAGATCCACGAGCTGCCGCACAGCACGTTCCAGCGGCGCGGCGACGACCTGCACTGCACGGTGACGATCCCCATGACCGCGGCGTCCCTCGGCACGAAGGTGCCGCTGGAGACGCTCGACGGCATGGAGGAGGTCGACATCCGCCCGGGCACCCAGTCCGGCCAGTCCATCCCGCTGCACGGCCGGGGCGTCACGCATCTGCGCGGCGGCGGACGCGGCGACCTCATCGTCCACGTCGAGGTGCAGACCCCGACCAAGCTCGACCCCGAGCAGGAGCGCCTGATCCGCGAGCTCTCCAAACTCCGCGGCGAGGAACGCCCCACGGGGCAGTTCCAGCCGGGGCAGCAGGGGTTGTTCTCGCGGTTGAAGGATGCCTTCAACGGGCGCTGACGCGGGTGGTCCGGCTGCTGCCGGGGGTTGCGGGGGCCGTCCCGGGCAGGCATGGTCAGCCGGGGCGGCAGGGGCTGTTCTCGTGGTTGGAGGATGCCTTCAACGGGCGCTGAGACCGAGCGTGCTTCTGGTCTATGCCAGTCGGCAGGCCGGTTTCGGGGTTGTTCGGAGGACGTGACAACATGCGGTCATGTCCTCCGCACTGACCGATCTCTTCCCCCTCCCGATCGTGCAGGCCCCCATGGCGGGCGGCGTCTCCGTACCGCAGCTCGCCGCGGCCGTGTGCGAGGCGGGCGGGCTCGGGTTCCTCGCCGCCGGGTACAAGACCGCCGACGGGATGTACCAGGAGATCAAGCAGATCCGGAGCCTCACCGGCAGGCCCTTCGGCGTCAACGTCTTCATGCCGCAGCCGGAGTATGCCGACCCGGCCGCCGTCGACGTCTACGCCCACCAGCTGGCCGGCGAGGCCACCTGGTACGAGGCCGAGCTCGGCGATCCGGACAGCGGACGCGACGACGGCTTCGAGGCCAAGCTCGTGGTGCTGCGCGACAACCCCGTGCCGGTCGTGTCGTTCCACTTCGGCGTCCCGAGCCGCGAGGCCGTCGACACCCTGCACCGCGTCGGCACCTTCGTCCTGGCCGCCGCGACCACCCCCGACGAGGCCCGGGCCGTCGAGCGGGCGGGTGCGGACGCGGTCATCGCCCAGGGCGTCGAGGCCGGCGGCCACCAGGGCACCCACCGGGACATCCCCGAGACGGACGGGTCCGGCATCGGGCTGCTGTCGCTGATCGCCCAGGCCCGTGAGGCCGTGAGCATCCCGATCGTCGCCGCCGGCGGCATCATGCGCGGTGGCCAGATCGCCGGGGTCCTCGCGGCGGGCGCGAGCGCGGCCCAGCTGGGCACCGCCTTCCTCGCCACGCACGAGTCGGGCGCGAACGCACTGCACAAGCAGGCGCTGACCAACCCGCTGTTCGTCCGCACGGAGTTGACCCGGGCGTTCTCCGGGCGACCCGCGCGCGGTCTCGTCAACCGGTTCCTGCGCGAGCACGGCCCGTACGCGCCCGCCGCCTACCCCGAGATCCACCACCTCACCTCGCCGCTGCGCAAGGCCGCCGCCAAGGCCGGTGACGCGCAGGGCATGGCGCTGTGGGCCGGACAGGGGCACCGGATGGCGCGGGAGCTGCCCGCCGGGCAGCTTGTCGAGGTCCTGGCCGGTGAACTGGCCGCCGCCCGGGCCTCGTTGACGGGCGGGGGCGCGCTGTGACCGCGCCGGTGTTCGTGGTCGAGCACTTCGACGCGGGCGGCGGCGGCCGGTACGTCCTGGACGGGCCGGAGGGGCGGCACGCCGTCTCCGTGAAGCGGCTGCGCGCCGGTGAGGACGTCGTCCTCACGGACGGGGCGGGCCGCTGGGCGGACTGCGTCGTGCTCGACACGGAGGGCAAGGACCGGCTGATCCTCCAGCTGGACTCGGTGTCCGAGGAGCCCGCGGAACAGCCCCGGGTCACCGTCGTCCAAGCGCTGCCCAAGGGCGACCGGGGCGAGCTCGCCGTCGAGACGATGACCGAGGTCGGCGTCGACGCGATCGTGCCGTGGGCGGCGGCGCGCTGCATCACCCAGTGGAAGGGCGACCGCGGGGTCAAGGCGCTCGGCAAGTGGCGGGCCACCGCCCGGGAGGCCGGCAAGCAGTCCCGCCGGGTGCGCTTCCCGGAGGTCGCGGAGGCGGCGACGACCAAGCAGGTCGCCGCCCTGCTGGCCGGGGCGGACTTCGCCGCCGTGCTGCACGAGAGCGGGGACGAACCGCTGGCGACGGCCGAACTGCCGTCCACCGGTGACATCGTGCTGGTCGTGGGGCCCGAGGGGGGCGTCGCGCCGGAGGAGCTGGCGCTGTTCGAGGAGGCGGGGGCGCAGGCGTACCACCTCGGGCGCAGTGTGCTGCGCACATCGACCGCCGGGACGGCCGCCGCTGCCGTGCTCCTGGCACGCACCGGACGCTGGTCCTGACCCCCTTGGAGGCACTGTGGAACTCGCCCAGGTTCGTCTGCTCGTGACCGACTTCTCCGCCTGCTACCGCTTCTACGGCGAGGTCCTCGGCCTCAAACCGCAGTCGGGGGCGGCGGACGGGCCCTACGAGAAGTTCAGTCCCGCGGTGGGCTCCGCCGGGATCGCGTTGCAGGACCGGTCGATGATGGCCGAGGTGCTGGACGACCTGGGCGACGCGGCGGCCGGCCACCGCTCCCTCGTGGTGCTGCGGGTGGACGGGCTGGACGCGTACTGCGAGGAGATCACGATGCGCGGCGCGACGGTGCTGCACGGCCCCGTACCCATGACGGACCGCATGCGGGTGGCGCATCTCAAAGACCCCGAGGGCAACTTGGTGGAGCTCCAGGAGTGGCTGCTGCTGCGCGGCTGACGCCTTTGCGCCCTACCGCGCGGCCCCCGTCGGTGGCAGGCTCCCTCCATGGGGGCTTCGACGAGGAATCGACTGGGGCCGCGCGGGCGGCGCGTGGCGGTCGCGGCGGCGTTCGCCGTGCTGGCTGTGGGCGGCGCCGTCGCCTGCGAGCCGGGCAGCATCAGCTCCGCGTCCGTCGCGTACACCACCGACGAGACCGTGACCAAAGAGCTCAACCGGCAGAAGGCGGGCGTGCGTTGGCTCACGTGCACCGCCTCCTACGGGGAGAACGGCGGGAAGTCGTCGCCGTCGGCGCGTGAGCGGACCGTCGCGACCGTCGACTGCGAGGGCGAGACGAACGACGGCAAGGACATCACCGTCGACGGCAAGGTCACCCACGCGGTGGACGGTGCCTGTGTGCGCGGCGACATCACCGCCAAGGTGGGCGGCAAGGTGTGGTTCGAGGTCGACGGGCTCGGCGACTGCGACTCGACCAGCCCGCCGCCCGTCGGCGGGCCGCCGAACGGACAGCCCGGGCCGACCGTCACCGTGACCGTCACCCAGACCATCTGGTGCGAGCGGTACCCGGACTGCCGCCCCATCGAGGGCAAGTGATCCGAACTCTGTCCGCGCGGCGTGGTCCCTGCATAGGGTGATCAGGTGACATCGCCTGCTTACCTCCGGTTCCCCCATGTGCACGGCGACCTGGTCGCCTTCACCGCCGAGGACGACCTGTGGCTCGCCCCGCTCGACGGCGGCCGGGCCTGGCGGGTCAGCGCCGACAACATGCCGGTGACCCAGCCCCGCATCTCGCCCGACGGCACCACCGTCGCCTGGACCTCCACCCGCGACGGCGCCCCCGAGGTGTACATCGCCCCGGTCGACGGCGGTCCCGCCAAGCGGCTGACGTACTGGGGGAGTCTCAAGACACAGGTGCGCGGCTGGACCCCGGACGGCGAGGTGCTGGCGATCAGCACCCAGGGACAGGCGAGCCTGCGCCGCACCTGGGCGCGCGCCGTCCCGCTGGACGGCGGCCCGGCCGCCACCCTGCCGTACGGACCCGTCGGCGACGTCGCCCACGGCCCGCACACGGTGCTGCTGTCCGCGCCGATGGGGCGCGAGGCGGCCTGGTGGAAGCGGTACCGCGGCGGCACGGCGGGCAAGTTGTGGATCGACCGCGAGGACGACGGGGAGTTCGTGCGGCTGCACGCGGACCTCGACGGCAACATCGAGTACCCGCTGTGGGTGAGGGACCGGGTCGGCTTCCTCTCCGATCACGAGGGCACCGGAGCGCTCTACTCCTCCCTCGCCGACGGCTCCGACCTGCGCCGGCACACGCCACTTGGGGGCACCTCCCGCTCGAGCGAAGCCGAGAGTGGGGGAGGCTTCTACGCCCGGCACGCCGCGACCGACGGAACCCGGGTCGTCTACTCCAGCGCCGGTGAACTGTGGGTGCTGGACGACCTGGAGGGGGCCGAGCCGCGGCGGCTGGACGTGCGGCTGGGCGGACAGCGCGTCGACCTGCAGCCGTTCCCGCTGAACGCCTCCCGGTGGTTCGGGTCGGCATCCCCCGACCACACGGCGCGCGGCAGCGCGGTCGCCGTCCGCGGCTCCGTGCACTGGGTCACCCACCGCGCGGGACCGGCCCGCGCACTGGCCGCGACACCCGGGGTGCGGGCCCGTCTGCCGCGCACGTTCCGCGCGGACGGCGAGCAGTGGGTGGTGTGGGTGACGGACGCCGAGGGCGACGACGCCCTGGAGTTCGCCCCCGCCACCGGACTCGCCCCGGGGGCGACGCCCCGCCGGCTCGCCGCCGGGCAGCTCGGCCGGGTGCTGGACCTCGCCATGGCGCCCGACGGCAGCCGAGCCGCCGTGTCCTGCCACGACGGGCGCCTGCTGCTGGTGGAACGGGAGACGGGCGAGGTACGGGAGGTCGACCGCAGCGAGGACGGCGACGTGTCGGGCCTCGTCTTCTCACCCGACTCGTCCTGGCTGGCCTGGTCCCACCCCGGCCCCCGGCCGCTGTGCCAGCTGAAACTCGCCAACACCACCGACCTGTCGGTCACCGAGGCCACCCCGCTGCGCTTCCAGGACTACGCGCCCGCGTTCACCATGGACGGCAAGCACCTCGCGTTCCTGTCGACCCGCTCCTTCGACCCGGTCTACGACGAGCACGTCTTCGACCTGGCTTTCGTGGTGGGCGCCCGGCCGTATCTGATCACCCTCGCGGCCACGACGCCCTCCCCGTTCGGGCCGCAGCGGCACGGCCGGTCCTTCGAGACGCCCGACCGGGAGGAGACCCCCGACAGCGAGGGCACCCCCACCACCCGCATCGACCTCGAAGGCCTCGCCGACCGCATCGTGCCGTTCCCGGTCGAGGCGGCCCGCTACACCAACCTGCGTGCCGCCAAGGACGGCGTCCTGTGGCTGCGCCACCCGGTCGCCGGTGTGCTCGGCGCGTCCCGGGCCACCCCGGACGATCCCGACCCGAAGTCCGAGCTGGAACGCTACGACCTCGCCCAGCAGCGCATCGAGCACCTCGCCGCCGACGCCGACCACTTCGCGGTCAGCGGCGACGGCAAGCGGGTGCTGCTGTGGACCGACGGGCGGCTGAAGGTCGTCCCCAGCGACCGGCGTGCCTCGAGCGACGACGACAGCGACTCCAACATCACCGTCGACCTGGGCCGCGTACGCCAGTTCGTCGACCCGGCGGCCGAGTGGCGCCAGATGTTCGACGAGAACGGCCGCATCATGCGGGACCACTTCTGGCGGCCGGACATGAGCGGCGTCGACTGGGACGGCGTCCTCGACCGCTACCGCCCGGTCGTGGAGCGGCTCGCCACCCACGACGACCTGGTCGACCTGCTGTGGGAGGTCCAGGGCGAGCTCGGCACTTCGCACGCCTACGTCACCCCGCGCGGCGGGCACGGCGGCGGCCCCCGCCAAGGCCTGCTCGGCGCCGACATCTCCCGCCACGAGGACGGCAGTTGGCGGGTCGACCGCATCCTGCCCTCCGAGACCTCCGACCCGGACGCCCGCAGCCCGCTGGCCGCCCCCGGTGTCGCGGTACGCCCCGGCGACGCCGTTGTCGCGATCGCCGGACAGCCCGTCGACCCGGTCGCCGGGCCCGGCCCGCTGCTGATCGGCACGGCGAACAAGCCGGTCGAGCTGACCATCTCCCCGTCCGGCGGCGGCGACCCCCGGCACGCCGTCGTCGTCCCGGTCGCCGACGAGGAACCCCTGCGCTACCACGCCTGGGTCGCCGACCGCCGCGCCTACGTCCACGAGAAGTCCGGCGGCCGCCTCGGCTACCTCCACGTCCCGGACATGCAGGCCCCCGGCTGGGCCCAGATCCACCGCGACCTGCGCGTCGAGGTCGCCCGCGAGGGCCTGGTCGTCGACGTCCGCGAGAACCGCGGCGGCCACACCTCGCAGCTGGTCGTCGAGAAGCTGGCCCGCCGCATCGTCGGCTGGGCCGTCCCGCGCGGCATGCGCCCCTACAGCTACCCGGAGGACGCCCCGCGCGGCCCCGTCGTGGCCGTCGCCAACGAGTTCTCCGGCTCCGACGGCGACATCGTCAACGCGGCCGTCAAGGCCCTCGGCCTCGGCCCGGTCGTCGGCACCCGCACCTGGGGCGGCGTCATCGGCATCGACAGCCGCTACCGCCTGGTCGACGGCACCCTGGTCACCCAGCCCAAGTACGCATTCTGGCTGGAGGGCTACGAGTGGGGCGTGGAGAACCACGGCGTGGACCCGGACGTGGAGATCGTCCAACGCCCCCAGGACTACGCGGCGAACAGGGACACCCAACTGGACGAGGCAATCCGACTGGCGCTGGAGGCACTGGAGGCCAGTCCGGCCAAAACGCCGCCGACCGTGCCCACCTCATAGGGGCGCGGGGCTGTGTCCCTGTGCGGCTCCGCCGCGTGGGCGCGACCAGCCACGAACCACCCGCACCCGACGACGATACGATGCCCACGTCGGACCGCACGGCCCAACCCTCGGAGGAGACATGGCAGGGGAGCCCCAGGAAGACTGCCTGTTCTGCAAGATCGTCGCAGGCACCATCCCGGCGACCATCGTCCGCCAGACGGAGACGACCATCGCGTTCCGCGACATCAACCCCCAGGCCCCCACCCACGTCCTGATCATCCCCAAGGCGCACTACGAGAACGCCGCCGCCCTCGCCGCCGCCGACCCCGCCCTCACCGCGGACGTGGTCCGCGAGGCCCAGGCCGTCGCGGACGAGGACAAGCTCGACAGCCACCGCCTCGTCTTCAACACGGGCAGCGGCGCCGGCCAGACGGTGTGGCACGTGCATGGCCATGTGCTCGGCGGCCGCGGCCTCGAATGGCCCCCGGGGTAGTCCGCCTTGTCCGTACGTGAACTCGTGGTCCTCGGCACCGCCAGCCAGGTCCCGACCCGGCACCGCAACCACAACGGCTACCTGCTGCGCTGGGACGGCGAGGGCATCCTGTTCGACCCCGGCGAGGGCACGCAGCGCCAGATGCTGCGTGCCGGGGTCGCCGCGCACGACCTGAACCGGATCTGCGTCACGCACTTCCACGGCGACCACTCCCTCGGTCTCGCCGGTGTGATCCAGCGCATCAACCTCGACCGGGTCCCGCACGAGATCACCGCCCACTACCCTCGCTCCGGGCAGCGCTTCTTCGACCGGCTCCGGTACGCCACCGCCTACCGCGAGACCGTCGGCATCACCGAGGCCCCGGTGGCCGCCGACGGGCCCCTGGCCCGCACGGACGGCTACACGCTGGAGGCCCGGAA
>NZ_JBEXSH010000203.1:0-11418 GCF_040613555.1 Streptomyces sp. NPDC006265 | reverse complement strand
CCGGCTCACGCGGGGGAACGATCCTGGACATGGGACAGACCGCCTGGGAACTCACTGATGTGATCGTCCCTCCCACGAAGGGCGCCTTGCCGCCGAGCTCCAGGTGGAGGCGCTTGACGGTGGCGGTGGCGACCTCGGCGACGCGCTTGCCGACCGCGGTGGAGCCGGTGAAGGAGGTCATGGCCACGTCGGGGTGGCCGACGAGGTGCTCTCCGGCCTCCCTGCCGGTGCCCGTGACGATGTTGACGACACCGTCCGGGATCCCGGCGTCCGTGGCCGCCCGAGCGAAGAGCAGCGAGGTCAGCGGGGTGATCTCGGCGGGCTTCAGGACGATGGTGTTGCCCGCGGCGATCGCCGGGAGGATCTTCCAGGCGGCCATCTGGAGGGGGTAGTTCCAGGGTGCGATCGACCCGACGACCCCGATGGGCTCGCGCCGGACGTACGAGGTGTGGTCGCCGGAGTACTCACCGGCGGACTGCCCCTGCAGATGCCGTGCGGCACCGGCGAAGAAGGCGGCGTTGTCGATGGTGCCCGGGACGTCGAACTCGCGGGTCAGCTTCAGCGGCTTGCCGCACTGGAGCGATTCGGCGCGGGCGAAGTCCTCGGCCCGGTCGGCCAGGACCGCGGCGAACCGGTGCAGGGCGTCGGACCGCTCGCCCGGGGTGGCTCCCGCCCAGCCGGGGAAGGCCGCGCGGGCGGCGGCGACGGCCCGGTCGACGTCGGCCGTGCCCGCCATTTCGTAGGTGAGGACCTCCTCGCCCGACGCCGGGTCGACGACCGCGTGCGTGCGGCCGGAGGTGCCTCTGGTCAGGCGCCCCGCGATGTACTGCGCGCCCTCCGCGAAGCGCTCCTCGGCCGGAAATCGGTCCGGGGTGGCAATGCCCGGGTTGTGCATGTCGCTCTCCTCCGTGTCCCCTGATGGGGCCGGCGTGGCTCAGGCTCGATTTGAGTGCCGATCCTGACAGAGGTATGCCACTCCAACAAGTGATTCCGTTGTTGATTTTTGGTTACGCGACGGAATCTGTCGACCAGGTGTCGAGTTCACCGCGATAAGGCAGGACGCTGTGTCAGTGGTGCGTGCCAAACTCGCGTGCATGGAGAAGATCACGGGGGCGATCGGCTCGCAGGAGACCCTGATCAGGGCGGTCCGCGCGGGGACCAGAATCAGGTACCTGCACTTCTGGGGACACCGGCCGCGGCCGGACGGCCGGATCGGCGCGAGCTGTCTGAGCCAGTGGTGGCCGGCGCCGTTCACGGTCGACGGCGTGGCCTACGCGACGGCCGAGCACTGGATGATGGCCGGCAAGGCGCGGCTCTTCGGGGACGCGGCGGCGGAGCGTGCCGTGCTGGCCGCGGAGCATCCCGCCGAGGCGAAGAAGGCCGGGCGGCTGGTGCGCGGGTTCGGCGAGGCGGTGTGGGCGCGGGAGCGGTTCCGGATCGTCGTGGAGGGCAGCGTCCACAAGTTCGGCGCGCACCCCGAGCTGCTGGGGTATCTGCTGGGCACCGGCGACCGGGTGCTGGTCGAGGCGAGCCCCGTGGACCGGGTGTGGGGCATCGGGCTGGCCGCGGACGACGAGGCGGCGGCCGATCCGCAGCGGTGGCGGGGGCCGAATCTGCTGGGCTTCGCGCTGATGGAGGCGCGGGAGCGGCTGCGGACGACAGGGGCATGAGCAAGGGGCCGGTCCTGGGGACCGGCCCCTGGTGAACTCCGGGAGTTCCGCTCAGGAAGCCGCGCCGAGTCCGCCCATGATGCTGGCGAACAGCAGGAAGCCCAGCAGCGGAAGGATCACGGTGGCGATGATGCCGCAGACCAGGCCCGCGGTCGCCGCGCCCTTGTTGGTGGCCTCACCGCGGGTGGCCCGGCCGCGGCCGATGGCGCCGAAGATGATCGCGAGAATGCCCAGGATCACGCCGAAGAACCACATGATGAACGTCACGCTGCACACCACGCCGATGATGCCCAGCACCAGTCCCGTGGTTCCCATGCCGTTGCTCGGCTGCGCGGGCATCCCGTAACCGGGCGCCTGCGGGTAGCCCACGGGCGGCGCTGCCGGGTAGCCGGAGCTGCCCTGGGGGTAGCCGTAGCCCGGGCCGGGCTGCTGCGGATAGCCGTATCCCGGGGCCGGCTGCTGCGGCGGCTGGGCCGGTGGGCCGAAACCACCCGGGGGCGGGTTGGTGTTGGACATGGACGAACTCCCCTCCGTTGTCAGACCAGGGCATCGTAGTGGCCAAGTCGGCCGCACAGAGCCCCTGTTTCAGCGGTGGGACGCGGCGGTGGCCACCGGGCCGAGGGTCCCGTAGTAGGGGTCGTCGTCGTAGTCGTCGCTGTTGATCGCGGCCGTGATGCCGACGGCGATCAGGACGATCACCGCGATGCCGAGGATGATCCCGATGATGCCCGTGATCAGACCGGCCTGGGCCTGCCCGTGGTTGGTGGCCACTCCGGCCTCGGCGCGCTTGCGGCCCTTGATGCCGAAGACGACGGCGAGGATGCCGGTGACCAGGGAGACCACGCCGTAGAGGCAGAAGAGGGTGCAGGAGACGATGCCGAGCACCATCGCGGCGATGCCCAGGCCGTTCTGGGGGGCCGGGGGCATGCCGGGCCAGCCGTAGCCGGACTGGGGATAGCCCGGGTAGCCGTAGCCGCCGGGCGTTCCCGGGCCGGTGGGAGCCACGGGCGGGGGCGGGACGGTGCCGGTGCCGGACGGGTCGAACTGCGGCGTGCCGGCGGGCGGGGTGAAGCCCGGCATCGACGTGACCGTGGCCTGGTCGTGCACGGACGGCGGCCCCGCGGTGGGGTGTTGGTGCTTGTCGAGTGAGGGCGTGTGCTCCGGGGGAGCCCACGGGTCGTGGCCGGCGCCTCCGCCTCCGTCGGGCTGCGTCGCGTCCGTCATCCTGTTCCCCCCTGGGTCGATCGTGTGGTCATGCTACGGGGCGGTCCGGTGCGTGCCACAGTGCGGGTCGGCGGGGGTGGCTCGCGCCAACGCGGCGGAGCCGCCCATCGACAGCGTCCCGCTCCCCCGGAAAGAAGGGCGCTGGACCGCGGCATACGATGAATTCCGAGTCATCGATCAGCCGATCACCCGCGCCCGCCGCCCCGTGCCGGCAGCGGCGCCGTTCCGGGGAGGAACCCTTGGCCGAGCATCTTGTCGACCCCCGCGCCCCACGCGACCTGAAGGCCTTCGTCGCCGCACTGCCCAAGGCCGAACTGCATGTGCACCACGTGGGATCCGCCTCCCCCCGGATCGTCTCGGAACTGGCCGCGCGGCACCCGGACTCGAAGGTGCCGACCGATCCCGAGGCGCTGGTCGACTACTTCACGTTCACCGACTTCGCGCACTTCATCGACGTGTACCTGTCGGTCGTCGACCTGATCCGCACCCCGGAGGACGTCCGGCTGCTGACCTACGAGGTGGCCCGGGACCTGGCCCGGCAGCAGGTGCGGTACGCCGAGCTGACCATCACGCCCTTCTCGTCCACCCGGCGCGGCATCGACGAGCGGGCCTTCATGGACGCGATCGAGGACGCCCGCAAGGCGGCCGAGGCCGAGTTCGGGACCGTGCTGCGCTGGTGCTTCGACATCCCCGGCGAGGCGGGTCTGGAGGCCGCCGAGGAGACGACCCGGCTCGCCACCGACGACCGGCTGCGCCCGGAGGGCCTGGTCTCCTTCGGTCTCGGCGGGCCCGAGGTCGGTGTGGAGCGGCCGCAGTTCAAGCCGTACTTCGACCGGGCGATCGCCGCCGGGCTGCACTCCGTACCGCACGCCGGGGAGACGACCGGCCCGCAGACGGTGTGGGACGCGCTGACCCATCTGCGGGCCGAGCGCATCGGGCACGGCACCAGCTCGGCGCAGGACCCGAAGCTGCTCGCGCACCTCGCCGAGCACCGGATCCCGCTGGAGGTGTGCCCCACCTCGAACATCGCCACCCGCGCGGTCCGCGCCCTCGACGAACACCCGATCAAGGAGTTCGTGCGGGCCGGGGTCCTGGTCACCGTCAACTCCGACGACCCGCCGATGTTCGGCACGACCCTCGAGAACGAGTACGCGGTCGCCGCCCGGCTGCTCGACCTCGACGAGCGGGGCGTGGCCGAGCTGGCGAAGAACGCCGTCGAGGCGTCCTTCCTGGACGCGGCGGGCAAGAGGCGGATCACCGGCGAGATCGACACGCACACCGCGCAGTGGCTCGCCCGGTGACGCCCTCCCCCGTCGCCGTGGCCCACCGGGGCGACCCCTACCGCGTCCGCGAGAACACCGTGGCCTCGCTGCGTTCTGCCCTGCGCCGGGGCGCGGACGCGGTGGAGATCGACGTACGGCTCACCCGGGACGGCGTGCCGGTACTGCTGCACGACGCGACGCTGAAGCGGCTGTGGGAGCACGAACGGCCGGTGAACGCGCTGTCCTTCGAGGAGGTGCGCGGGCTGACCGGCGGCCGGGTGCCGGCCCTGGCCGAGGCACTGGCCGCGACCGGCGGGCACCGGATGATGATCGACCTGCCCGGGTCGCCCGATGTGCGGGCGGTGCGGCGGATCATGGGCGTGGTGGAGGAGGCGGGGGCGGCGGAACGCGTCTACTACTGCGCGGGCGCCGACGCCATGCTCGCCGTGCGCGCGGTGGACGCCGGCGCCGAGATCGCCCTCACCTGGACGACGCTGGCCCCGCCGCGGCCCGTCCTGCTGGAGGCGATCCGCCCGCGCTGGCTCAACTACCGCTTCTCCCTGGTGGACCGCGCCCTCGCCGAGCGCGTGCACCGCGACGGCTTCCTGCTGTCCGTCTGGACCCCCGACACCCGCCGCTCGATGCGGCGGCTGCTGGAGGCGGGCGTGGACTCGATCACGACCAACCGCGTCGACGTGCTGTGCGCTACACGCGCGAGCGCTGCGGCACCGTCGCCGGATCGGCCGGAGCCGCGCGCGTGACGTACTGCGGCACCGGCGCGCTGTCCGTGCCGGTGTCGCGGACGAGCCCGTAGCGCAGGGCTCCCTGGGGCGGGCCCTGGTCGATGTCCTCGACCACGGCGTCCCGGTTCGTCGGGAAGACGATGAGGCCGTAGTCACAGCCCCGTTCGTTCTGGGTGAGGGTGACGGTGCCGTCGAGGTAGAAGTACTCGTTCTGCCACATCTGCTGGGTGCCGGGCGGGAGGACGGCGTAGCCGATGCTCGGGCCGCCCATGCCGGTGGCGTAGCCGTTCGGAGCGCCGGGCAGCGGGTCGTCCATCCGCCGCGAGCCGCCGGACGCCACGTGGAACAGCCTGCCCTTCAGGCCGGTCCAGGACGGCATGACCAACGCGCCGGGCCGGGACCCGGGCGAGATCTGCCAGCGGACCAGGACGTAGCCCTGCCCGGTGAGGGTCACGCTGTCCCCGCGGTGCTGCATGACGGCCTTCGGGCCGCCGGTGCTGGTGACGCCGGACTCGGAGCGGTGCGGCAGGGCGGCGGGCCGGGCGTTCGGGTCGGGGGCGCGGTCGACGGCATCGACGACCGTGCCGTACGCGTCGGCCTTCTTCGTCGCCGTCGGCGAGGACTTGGGGGTCGGCGCGGGTGGGGCGGAGGTGCGCGGCGGTGCGGAGGTGCGCGGCGGTGCGGAGCGGGCCGTGGCCGTGGGGGCGACCGCGGCCCGGGGCGGTGGGGCGTCCGGCGGCTGGGTGACGACGTAGGCGCCGCCCGCGACGATCGTCGCGCCCGCCGTCATCGCGACGGCCGGCTTGGTGAGCGCGCCGAGCAGCTTGGCGGACCAGCCGGCCGAGGTGGCGGCCGCCGCGGTCTTGCCGCCGAGGGCGAGGGACAGGGTGAAGCCGACGGGCAGCGGGACGAGGGCGATGCCGACCAGGAGGCGTTCGGCCGGGACGACGGCCTCGCGGGTGCCGCCGCAGTGGCCGCAGCCGCGCAGGTGCCGGGCCAGCCGCTTGCGCCACACCGAGTCGGGCCGGCCGTCCCAGCGGCCGGTCAGCTCGCGCAGATCGGGGCAGGGGCCGTCCAGGGCGCGGACGATGCCGCGCGCGGTCTCCAGGCGCTCCTTCATCCGCTGGACACGCACGGCGGCGTGCTGCCGGGTGATGCCCACGGCGGCGGCCAGCTCGCGCCGGGTCAGTTCGCCCGCGACCTCCAGCCACCACAGCGACAGCAGGTGCCGGTCCTCGTCGTCGAGCCACCGCACCGCCTCGGCGACCTCACGCCGCTGCCCCTCCAACTGGAGCCGCAGCACGGTCAGTTCGGCGAAGTCGGAGGCCGCTGCCTCCTCCAGCCGGTCCGGGGTCCTGCGCCGGGCCCGGTCGCGGATCTGCCGCATGGCGATCGCCACCAGCCAGGACCGGAAGCTGTCCGGGTCGCGCAGTGAGCCGAGGTTGCCGACCGCGCGCAGCATGGTCTCCTGCACGACGTCGTCGACGTCGGCGTGCCCGTTCAGGGCCCGGCCCACGATGTTGTAGACCAGCGGCAGCCAGCCCTCGACCAGCTCGTCAAGCGCCCGCCGGTCGCCGGCCTGTGCCGCCGTGATGACGGCGCGCCAGTGCTGACTGTCCACGGTGGCCTCTCGACGCCTGGGTTCACTGATGTACCGCACGCACCCTCTCAGCCGGTCCCGGGGTTCTCGCTATGTCGGGGATCACACGCGGGGAGACGACGTGAAGGTTCTCGGGATAACGGTTTTTCCTCAGACGCCCGGCACGGGCACGGTCACCGGCGCGGTCAGCGCTTCCAGCCGCTTGATCCGCTGCCGTACGACGTACAGCGGGATCACGCCGAACACGCCGAAGGCCATGTCGATCACCGACCACCAGAAGGGGATGCCGCGGATCGGCCCGCAGATCAGGGCGAGCGGGACGATACCCGCGCAGGCGATCATCCCGAACTCGACCACCCAGATGTTGCGGACCGGGTCGCGGTAGGGCCCGTAGAAGGCGACCGCGATCACCAGGTGCGCGAAGGCCAGCCAGTCCGTGCCGTAGAGGAGGAAGGGGTATTCGGCGTCGGCCTCGTCGAGACCGGCCCGCACCCGCCCGATCCAGTTCGTCAGCCCCGGCAGGTGGTCGCCGACGGACAGCGCCCGCAGCAGGTCCTCGGTCCACCGCAGTTCGTGGACCAGGGGGAAGGCGGTGGCGCCGCTGAGCACCAGACACACCACGAAGAAGACCAGCCACGCACGGATGCCCTTCAGCAGGGCGGCTCTGTCGCTCATGAGGCGCACTCTACGCCTGCAATTGAACACGTTCAAAAACGGGGTGGCGCTTCGTCGCCCGGCACGCCGACGGCCCCGGACGGAGAGGAACCGTCCGGGGCCGTTCAGCGGTGCGGGAGGGCTACGCGTCCAGCGACGTCATCACGTGCTTGATCCGCGTGTAGTCGTCGAAGCCGTAGCCCGAGAGGTCCTTGCCGTAGCCGGACTTCTTGAAGCCGCCGTGCGGCATCTCGGCCACCAGCGGGATGTGCGTGTTGATCCACACGCAGCCGAAGTCGAGCCTCTTGGACATCCGCATGGCGCGGCCGTGGTCCTTGGTCCACACGGAGGAGGCCAGCGCGTACTCGACGCCGTTGGCCCACTCCACCGCCTGCTCCTCGTCGGAGAAGGACTGCACGGTGATGACCGGGCCGAAGACCTCGTTCTGGATGATCTCGTCGGTCTGCTTCAGGCCCGAGACGACGGTCGGGGCGTAGAAGTAGCCCTTGTCGCCGACCCTCTTGCCGCCGGCCTCCACGCGGGCGTGCGCGGGCAGCCGGTCGATGAAGCCCTCGACCTGCTTGAGCTGGTTGGGGTTGTTGAGCGGGCCGAACAGCACGTCCTCGTCGTCCGGCTGACCGGTCTTCGTCTCGGAGGCGGCCTTGGCCAGCGCGGAGACGAACTCGTCGTGGATGGACTCGTGGACGAGCACGCGGGTGGCGGCGGTGCAGTCCTGGCCGGCGTTGAAGTAGCCGGCGACCGAGATGTCCTCGACGGCCTTGGCGATGTCGGTGTCCTCGAAGACCACGACCGGGGCCTTGCCGCCCAGCTCCAGGTGGACGCGCTTGACGTCCTTGGCGGCGGACTCGGCGACCTGGATGCCGGCGCGCACGGAACCGGTGATGGAGGCCATCGCCGGGGTGTCGTGCTCCACCATCAGACGGCCGGTGTCGCGGTCGCCGCAGATGACGTTGAAGACGCCCTTGGGGACGATCGAGCCGATGATCTCGGCCATGAGGACCGTCGAGGCCGGGGTGGTGTCGGACGGCTTGAGCACGACGGTGTTGCCCGCCGCGATCGCCGGGGCGAACTTCCACACGGCCATCATCATCGGGTAGTTCCACGGCGCGACCTGTGCGCAGACGCCGACCGGCTCCCGGCGCACGATGGAGGTCAGGCCCTCCATGTACTCACCGGCCGAGCGGCCCTCCAGCATCCGCGCCGCGCCCGCGAAGAAGCGGATCTGGTCGACCATCGGCGGGATCTCCTCGGAGCGGGTCAGCCCGGTGGGCTTGCCCGTGTTCTCCACCTCGGCCGCGATCAGCTCCTCGGCGCGCTCCTCGAAGGCGTCCGCGATCTTCAGCAGGGCCTTCTGGCGCTCGGCGGGCGTGGTGTCGCGCCAGCCGGGGAAGGCCTCGGCGGCCGCCGCCATCGCGGCGTCCACGTCCGCCTGCCCGGACAGCGGAGCGGTCGCGTACGCCTCACCCGTCGCGGGATTGACCACCTCGGTGGTCCGTCCGTCGGCGGCGTCCCGGAACTCACCGCCGATGTAGTTGCGCAGACGACGAAGCTCGGTGCTCACTGCCGGCCCTCCAGTTCGGATGTCCAGTACTTGAGACACCCACCCTAGTCGGCCGACCCACGTTTTCAACACCCCCGCTCCCTTCGATCGTGCGGAATTCGCAGGAGTATGGGACTCAAACAACGGATTTCATCGATCTAGGCTTGCGGAAGTGTCGAGACCTCGTGCACAGTGACCCCGTGGCCAGTCGAAGCGCAGAACAGAAGGGCTCGCGGGAGCACCGCGAGCCCTCCCGCGAGTCCAGGAACGGCAGCTCGCCCCAGCTGGACGCCGTCTCCCTCGCCATCATCGAGCAGCTCCAGGAGGACGGCCGCCGGCCGTACGCCGCCATCGGCAAGGCCGTGGGCCTGTCGGAGGCGGCCGTGCGCCAGCGCGTCCAGAAGCTGCTCGACCAGGGCGTGATGCAGATCGTCGCCGTCACGGACCCGCTCACCGTGGGCTTCCGCAGACAGGCGATGGTCGGCGTCAACGTCGAGGGCGACGTGGAGTCGGTCGCGGACGCGCTGTCGGCCATGTCCGAATGCGAGTACGTGGTGATGACCGCAGGCTCCTTCGACCTGATGGTGGAGATCGTCTGCGAGGACGACGACCACCTTCTGGAGGTCATCAACAAACGCATACGGGCGGTGCCCGGAGTGCGCTCCACCGAGAGCTTCGTCTACCTCAAGCTCAAGAAGCAGACCTACATGTGGGGAACCCGATAATCGTGAGGACCCGATAGCCGTGAGCAAGGACCTCTCCCAGTCCGCGTACGACCACCTGTGGATGCACTTCACGCGCATGTCGTCGTACGAGAAGGCCCCCGTCCCCACCATCGTCCGGGGCGAGGGCACGTACATCTACGACGACAAGGGCAAGCGCTACCTGGACGGCCTCGCCGGCCTCTTCGTGGTGCAGGCCGGGCACGGCCGGGTCGAGCTCGCCGAGACCGCGTTCAAGCAGGCGCAGGAGCTCGCCTTCTTCCCGGTGTGGTCCTACGCCCACCCCAAGGCCGTCGAGCTGGCCGAGCGCCTAGCGCACCATGCCCCGGGCGACCTGAACAAGGTCTTCTTCACCACCGGCGGCGGTGAGGCGGTGGAGACCGCCTGGAAGCTCGCCAAGCAGTACTTCAAGCTGGTCGGCAAGCCCACCAAGCACAAGGTCATATCCCGCGCGGTGGCCTACCACGGCACCCCGCAGGGCGCCCTGTCGATCACGGGCCTGCCGGCCCTGAAGGCCCCGTTCGAGCCGCTGGTCCCGGGCGCCCACAAGGTCCCGAACACCAACATCTACCGCGCCCCGATCCACGCCGACGACCCGGAGGCCTACGGACGCTGGGCCGCCGACCAGATCGAGCAGCAGATCCTCTTCGAGGGCCCGGACACCGTCGCCGCGGTCTTCCTGGAGCCGGTGCAGAACGCGGGCGGCTGCTTCCCGCCCCCGCCCGGCTACTTCCAGCGCGTGCGCGAGATCTGCGACCGGTACGACGTGCTGCTCGTCTCGGACGAGGTCATCTGCGCCTTCGGCCGCCTGGGCACCTACTTCGCCTGCGACAAGTTCGACTACGTGCCGGACATGATCACCTGCGCCAAGGGCATGACCTCGGGCTACTCCCCGATCGGCGCGTGCATCATCTCCGACCGCCTGGCCGAGCCGTTCTACAAGGGCGACAACACCTTCCTGCACGGCTACACCTTCGGCGGCCACCCGGTCTCCGCTGCCGTGGGCCTGGCCAACCTCGACCTGTTCGAGCGCGAGAACCTCAACCAGCACGTCCTGGACAACGAGGGCAACTTCCGCGCCACCCTGGAGAAGCTCCACGACCTGCCGATCGTCGGCGACGTCCGCGGCAACGGCTTCTTCTACGGCATCGAGCTCGTGAAGGACAAGAACACCAAGGAGTCCTTCAACGACGAGGAGACCGAGCGCGTCCTGTACGGCTTCCTCTCCAAGGCGCTGTACGACAACGGCCTGTACTGCCGCGCCGACGACCGCGGCGACCCGGTCGTCCAGCTCGCCCCGCCGCTGATCTCCGACCAGTCGACGTTCGACGAGATCGAGCAGATCCTGCGGGCCACCCTCTCGGAGGCGTGGACCAAGCTCTGACCCGCGTCGCTCCGATCGTCTGCCTCGATGATCAACACCGGCCCCGGTGCCGCCCGTTCGAGTGAGAAACGGCGGCCCGGGGCCGCGTGCTGTCCGGCGTCCCGCCGCCTTCTGCCTAGCGTGCCCAGTGACCGATCGGCCCTGCCTTCGTTCCCCCGCACGGGGGACGGCACGGGAACTACGGATCTGAACCGAGGTGTACGCGCATGGAGGCCCCGCCGGACAACGACGTGCTCTGGGCACGCGCCCTGCACTTCCAGCACGACGACGGCTCGCCCGCGCTCTGCGGCGTCTCGCTCGGCGTGCGCGAGGGCGAGATCCTCGCCATCGGCGGCCCGCGCGGCAGCGGCAAGACGACCCTGCTGCGGTGCCTGTCCGGCCTGGTGCCCGTGCGGCGCGGCGAGGTCTGGTTCAACAGCGTGCCCGTGCACACCATGGGCCCCCTCACCCGCGAGCGGCTGCGCCGCGACCGCTTCGGCTGGATCGACCCGGCCCCCTCCCTGGTCCCGGAGCTCAACGCCTGGGAGAACACCGCCCTGCCGCTGATGCTGCGCGGCACCGGCCGGCGCCGCGCCAAGACCGCGGCCCTGGAGTGGCT
>NZ_JBEXSH010000202.1:0-11422 GCF_040613555.1 Streptomyces sp. NPDC006265 | reverse complement strand
ACTGATGCGCGAGCTGGGCATCGCCGGCGCCGTCCGCGGCAAGAAGATCATCACCACGGTCCCGGACCAGCAGGTCGAGCGGGCACCGGACCGGGTGGACCGCGACTTCGTCGCCACGGCACCGAACCGCTGCTGGGTCGCGGATTTCACGCACGTGGCGACCTGGGCGGGGGTGGTCTATGTCGCCTTCGTCGTGGATACCTTCTCCCGCCGCATCGTCGGCTGGTCCGCCGCGACGTCGAAGGAGACCCGGCTCGTCCTGGATGCTCTGGAGATGGCGCTGTGGCAGCGCGATCGTGATGAACGCCCCCACGTTCGGGGCGAGTTGATACATCACAGCGATGCGGGCAGCCAATACACCAGTTTCAAGCTGGCCGAACACCTGGACGCGGCCGGCATCGCGGCCTCGATCGGCTCCGTCGGCGACGCGTACGACAACGCCCTGATGGAGAGCACGATCGGCCTGTTCAAAACCGAGTTGATCAAGCCACAGCGGCCCTGGAAGACCCTCTCCCAGGTCGAGCTGGCCACCGCCGAGTGGGTCGACTGGTACTGCCACCGACGTCTGCACGGTGAGATAGGCCACCTCCCACCCGTCGAATACGAGACCAACTACTACCTGACAACCACGAAACCCCAGGTCACGACCACCAACTGAGATCTCTACCGAACCCGGGGCGGTTCACACCCACGAACGGCACGACCTTGGCGACGTTTTGAACTGGCACCCTGGAGCCGGCCGGGCCGAGCCGCTGCATCAACTTCTCAAGATCGAACGCCCACGCTGGCATCAGAGAGCCGGACCGCACGTTCTTCTTCGGCGAGGCGTCGTTGGCGCACGAGACCGCATGCACACTGCGGGATCTCGGTGATCACCAGCGGGCGATCAAGGAGTTCCGACGCTCCGTGCGCACCCGTGGAACTGCGTTCCGGCGAACGCACGCGGTGACCCTCGGGTACATGGGCGCGACGCAAACCGCACAGGGTGGCGTTGAAGAAGCCTGCGCGACATGGACCAGCGTCCTGGACGCCATGGAGGACGGGATCTACTCCGGCCGGGCGCGGCAGAGGGTCGTCGAGATGCGACAACTTCTGTCGCCCTACCGGAAGCGCGGCATCTCCACGGTGGGCGTACTTGATGCCCGCGCTGCGGCGTACCTGACCCAAGTAGATTGAACGCAAGTGTCGTTGAGGCGTAGTCGAAAGGCTGGACCATGACTCTGGAGATCAAGCCGATCGGGGAAGTCGTCGCGGGCCGTAGGGAGATTGCGGACGACTATTGGGGTGACATTGAGTCGGTAATTCAGCTTGATGAGGATGAGTTTCCACTCGACTCTGTGCAGGGCTTGGAGGAATTCTCTCATTTGGTGGTTGTGTGGCACTTCGACCAAGCGTCCCCGAGTGACGTCGAGTACCACGCCCGCAGCCCGCGAGGAAACCCGCAGTGGCCGGCAACAGGCACCTTCGCGCACCGCAACCACCGGCGCCCCAATCAGCTCGCGCAGTCCTTCCCTCGCCTGTTGGGAGTCGATGGTCTCCGTCTACGGGTGACCGACCTGGACGCCGTGGTCGGCACGAAGATTTACGACCTGTCTCCGTTCTTCATCGAGATGGGGCCGCGCGGCCCGGCTCACGAACCCGCGTGGCCTAGTGAGATGCTGGAGAACTACTGGGCAGGGAAGGGCTGAAGAGGAGCGCAGTTCGGCTGGGGGCAGGTTGTCGTCGGTGACCTCGATTTGTCGTCGGTGGCCTCGATCCGCAATTCGCTGTCGGGGTAGTGAACCCGAGGTCCCACGCCTCCGGTCCTGTGCTCGACGGCGTTGGTGACCAACTCGGAGAATGGCTAGGGCGTCCGCCGTCGACCCCACCAGGCGACTTGAGCCATACAAATGGCCGATACAGCCGATGAAGGGCAGGCGGCGATCGGTCGCGGCTTCATCTCGACCGTGAACGCGTACGGCTCACAATCCTGGTCGCTGATGCGCGAGGACGGCGACTCTTCGGGAGCGAGCCCCGGCGTATCCGGGTATCAGCGGCTACACGATGGGTGGCGAGGTCGTTCGCCGACACTGGCTTTGAAGCTACTTATGAGGTTGCGGTGGGGAATTGGTCAGTCCGACCGCCGCTGGTATTGCAGTCCTGGCGCGCGGTCGAGATCGAGTATGAAGCTGTCGGGCGTGGGCGCGCTATCGTCGGCCGGCGCGGTCGGGAGCGTGAGAGTGTAACCCTTCGCCGCATACGTCGCGGCCCCAGTGCGGGTGAGATAGTCATGCGTTCCTCTGCGCCACAGGTAGAGCGAACTCTTGCTGCGCGTCAGGCGTAGGGTGCCGGGCACCTCGTCGCAGGCGTATGTGCCGAGCGGGATATGGGGCGTGTCGGCGCCGCTCCTTTCCGCGACGATGGGTGTGGGTTCGGGCTGGCGGTGCAGGAGTTTGGACAGGTCGGCTTCGAGTGTGCGACCGAGTTCAGCGCGGGCAGCGGCAGCGACCTGGTCGGCGGCGATGCTGGCGTGGTTGGACAGACAGATGATGCGGAGCCCCGCGCGGGTGAGGTGTGCGGCGGCGGAAAAGCCCTGCTCGTGGCCGTAATGGAAGACGGCCGCTCGGCCGGGCCTCGGGTCGCCATACAGCCCGGGCCCGTACGTGAACGGCGGGTGGTCGCTCGGCCGGTAGTCGACATGGCGCTCATGCGGAAGTCCGTCGTCGGCTGACTCGCTCCATTCCTCCCAGAGGTATCCGAGCCAGCGATCCAGGTCGGCGGCGGTGGACCACAGGGAGCCGGGGCCGGGCATTGTGACCGGGCCCTGTTGGTGCTGCCAGCCGTCGGCCGTGACGTGGTAGCTGGCGGCAGCACCGGGGATGACCTCGCGGGGATCGGTCTTGAAGCGGGCCGCGGTCATGCCGAGCGGCGCGAAGACCTGCCGGTCGGCGATCTGCTGGAGCCCGGCGCCGTGGACCTGGGTGAGGACCTCCGCGAGGAGGAGGTAGCCGGTGTTGCTGTACAGGAAACGGCCCGGCTCGACCGCTCGGCGTTGCTGGCGGTAGGCGAGTTGGAGCAGGTCGTCGGCGGTGTAGTGGTCGAGGTCGCGGAAGCCGGCCAGGGACAGCAGGGTCTCGGCGTCCCGGATGCCGCCGCGGTGCCGGATGAGGTCGGCGACGGTCACGTCGGGGATGCGGAAGTTGGGCAGGATGTCGCGCGTCGGCCGGTCCAGGGAGAGGAGGCCGTCGCGGGCGGCGCGTACGCACAGGTAGGCGGTGATCTGTTTGGCAATGGAGCCGACGTTGAATGCGGTGTTCTCCCCGATGGACACGGCGAGTTCGAGGCTGGCGGTCCCGGTGTGCGCTTGGACTCGCGGGCCGTCGGCGGGATGAGCCAGGAGGATCACGCCAGGCTGGGCCAGTCGGTCCGTGGGTGCGGCCGGGGTGCTGTCGGGGCTCACAGGCTGATCGCTTCGTGGTGGACGGTGTGCAGGTGCTGGCGGAGGTCGGGATCGGTGATCAGATCGAGCGCGTGGGCGTGGTCGTCGACGGTTCCGGCGAGCAGTCCGCGCTGCTGGTCCAGATATGTGGACAGGAACCGGTGGAGATCGCCGCTGGTGGAGGGCAGGATGCGAGCGGTGTGGATCATGGTGAGGGGGAAGGCGAAGCAGGCGTGAAGGAAGCCGAAGGCGGGCCGCATCGTCCTCTTCCACGGGGAGTAGAACGTGGCCTCCTCGCTGATCTTGCAGGCGGTGGCGGCGAGGGCGTCGTTGAGCCAGTTGTGGCCCGCCTCATGGACCAGGTCGCGGGCGAGCACGACGGGGTCGTCGACGTGGTCGCAGTAGATCGTGCCGGGCAGCCGGGTGATGGTCCAGCTATCGAGGGTGTCGCCGAGCTTCTTGCGGTGCAGCAAGCACAGGACGACGGCGTGGCCGGCGAGCAGACCGGCGAAGCCGTGGCGGGCGCCGACGTCGTACGCGGCGGCGGCGAGTTCCCGCAGGTCCGGTGGGGCGGGGATGGTGTCGGGACCCAGTACGTAGTAGGGGGTCTCGGAGATCGCCGAGTGGGGCATGCGGTCCGGGTCGGGCGCAACCACGATGCGCGGGCCGATGACGGTGGGCACGGACAGCGCCGGGGCGTTCGTGTCCGGGTGAGCGCCGTACCAGTCGAAGGTGGCAGTGTCGCGGGCGCGGGCGGCGGCCTCGGCGCCTTCGAGGACGTGGTGGGCCAGGCAGTAGTCGGCGGCCGAATTCGCGGAATCGGGTGTGCCGTCCTGGTGCTGGCCGGCGGATTTGAGGACGGTGCGGATCCGGTGGGTGCGGTCGCGGTGCTGGGCCGGGATCGGGGCGAAGGAGAGGGCAGTGGCGGGAGCGTCCACGGGGCGGGTCCTTCCGACAGCAGCTGGGCCTGGGGCCGGGCCCTTGGCGGTCCGGCCCCAGGAGGTGCTCACCGGCGATGTGCTGCCGGTATGGTGCGCGATGTTCAGGCGTCGGTGCCTGCGGGCGCGGGGGCCTCTGCGGTCGGCCAGCCCTTCGCGGAGACGCTGGAGGTGTGAGCGGTGGTACGGACGGTGGTGTCGTCGCCGCGCAGGTCGTCCACGGCAGCCAGGAACTCGCTGATTCGGTCGTCGGTCATGAGTGTGCTCGTCCTTCCGATCAGGGGTGATAGGGCGGTGCACCTTCTGGGACCGGGCACCGCGGCGGCGAGCGTGCGGTGGGCATCGCGGTCTCCTTCCGGACGGCGGCGGGTTCAGTGGCTGCGCGGGGGCGGCGTGGCGGCGGGGGTGGCCGCCTGGCGCAGGGCGTCGCGCAGCTCGCTTATGGCGGGCCGGTCCTCGGGCGTGGGGGCGAGCGCGGCGGAGATAAGCAGGCGCAGGTCCGGTGGGGCGGCGCCGAGGCGGGAGTGGCCGTGCCGGGGCATGTCCTCGCAAAGGAAGCGGTAGGTCAGGACGGCGAGGCTGAAGGCGTCGGCAGCCGGGGTGGCGCGGTCGTAGGAGGTGGCGTACTCGGGTGGCCAGTGCACTTCCGGGCCGCGGGTGGCGGGTCCGCGTGGGGTGTCGGTGCGGCGTGCGGCGCCGAGGTCGGTGATCAGCCCGTGGCCATCGCGGATAAGGATGTTCTCCTGGTAGACGTCGCGGTGCACGATTCCGCGCTCATGGAGGGTGCGCAGGCCCTCGGCGACGTCGGCCAGCACGCCCAGACCGGCAGCCTTCTCGCCAGGCGTGAGAGTCGGGGCAGTGGTGAGATGGGAGCGGAAGTTGCCGCCGGTGCAGAAGGGCATGGTGTACCAGTCGAACCGGTCGGTGCTGCCCTCCTCCAGCAGCGGCACGACGTGGTGCGCGCCTTTGGCGGCGCGGGTGACGGCAATCTCGTGACGGAAGTCCTCGCGGGTCAGGGCCCGTTCGGTTTCCGTCATCTCTGCGTACCAGTAGAAGCCGTAGGCGGCCTTGCGGGCGCTCTCGTCGAGTTCGGCCAGGACGTGGTTGCTGCCGAAGCCGGCCTTGAGGACCACCGGGGGCCCATCGTCGTGGCTGGCGAGGACCAGGGTGCTGGCGCGGGTGAAGGAGAGAAGGTCGTGGACGTGCCAGCCGTCGTGGAGGAGCTGGTCGAGGACCCAGGCTGCGGGGTGCATCGGGTGCAGGTGCATGGGGCGGCTCCTCATCGTCGCGCCGTGGGCGGGGCGGCGTTGTGCAGCCGGTCCAGGCAGGCGGCGGTCAGCAGGTCGAGGTCGGGCTCGTCGGTGCACGGGTGGCGCAGTACGGGCAGCCCGGTTGTATCGGTCCACGCGGTGGCGGCCTGCTCGTACAGGTCGGCGAGCCGGGCGGCAGTCGGCGGGTCCTCGCCGAAGCGGCGGGCGGTGGCCCGGTGGGAAAGCCGGGTGCGGCACAGCTCGGGCGCGGTGGTCAGGAGGACGGTCAGCTCCGCCCTGGCAGCCTTCACGCTGGCGAGATGTTTCACGTAGTCGGTGACGGGGCGGTTGTGGAGCAGGGCGAGCAGGCAAGCTGTAGAGAGGGTGAGGCGGTCGGCGACCACCGGGCCCAGGGACAGGGCGGGGGCGAGGTTGTGGCGGGCGTGGAGCTCCAGGTCCAACCGGGCGGCGGCGACCGCGTGTTCGGCAGTGGCCGCCGGGCGGCCGGCCCGCAGGCCGATGATGGTGCGGGTGGCTGGCAGTGACAGCCAGGAGAATTGGCCGATGTGCCCGAGGACGCGATTGTCGGCCGCGGTGACGCCCAGGAGCCGGTCGCGCAGGGTGCTCTTCCCGGCTCCGGCAATTCCTTCCAGGGCCAACAGCACGGGCCTCACCCCTCGGGTTTCTCGGCGATGAGCCAGCTGATGAACTTCGCGACCCGGCCACGGGTGACCGGTTCGGTGCCGTGGGTGAGTTGGGAGCCGTAGAGCAGGGCGGTGCCCACGGCGGGGCTCACGCTCCACCGGGTGCGGGGCATGGCTGCGTACCAGTCGGCAGAGTGGTCGGCGCCGTCATGGGCCAGCCACATGCCGTCCGCATAGCCGTGGCCCTGGGCATCGTGGTCCAGGCGGGTGTCCCACAGGCGGTCGCTGGATGCGCTTTCGACGTAGAACGCGCCGCCGGCCTCCGCCGCGTGGATGACCACGCTGACGCCAGCGATCTGCCGGGGCCAGGCGAGCGGATCGGGGGCGATTCCGTCGAGGTGGCCGGTGATGTGCTGGCCGGGGCCGTATTCGACGTAGGTCCACGGGCGGCAGGCTGTGATCGACGGCATGACGCGGGACAGGGCGGGGCGGGCGCGGTCGAAGGCGTGCTGGAGCAGGTGCTCGGGCTCGTCCGGGATCTTGGGGACCTCGACTCGGCCCGCCGGCTCGTACACGGCCATGGCCTGCTCGTGCGAGTGGCCGGGGATCTCGTGGATGGAGGTGGCCCGCTGCGTGCCGAAGTGGGCGCGGTTCTCCTCGGTGAGGAAGGTGTTCATCATGGCGGCGAGTCGGGCGCGCTCCTCGGGGTTCAGGAAGTCCTCGATGCTGCCGACCGTGACGGTCTCGGCTACATGGATCACGAGCCGGTCCTCCTCGTCTCAAGCACGCGTCGGACGTCGTCCAGACCGGTGCAGTGGTTGAGCCAACTGGCCACAGGGTGGCGGGTGGTAGCGGTCGGGTTGGCCCACAGGCCCAACAGCTCGCCGGTCAGCGGCAGCTCCTCGGAGCTGGGCAGCTCGTCCGGCACGGTCAGCCGGTCCAGCGCCGGGCAGGAGACGGCGTGCTGGGCGGCGAAGACCCGGCCGAGCCGGGCCGCCGCCGCCCGGGCGCAGGAGCGCAGGAGCGTTTCGGTGGGCTCGGCCCGTTCGTAGGTGCGGTATTCGGTCTGTGCCCATCCGACGGCGACCGACCCGGCTGCGGCAGCGATGCGGCAGGTGACGCAGCACCCGCTGCCGGTCTGCGGGCATGGCTCGTGATGAGCCGGGAGGGTGGCGGCGGCTTCGATGAGGGCTGCC
The DNA here is from genome assembly GCF_040613555.1 of Streptomyces sp. NPDC006265. Lineage (NCBI taxonomy): Bacteria > Bacillati > Actinomycetota > Actinomycetes > Kitasatosporales > Streptomycetaceae > Streptomyces > Streptomyces sp. NPDC006265. The sequence goes on along the minus strand of NZ_JBEXSH010000202.1, from coordinate 3,976 downwards.
CAGGCGGAGTCCGTTAGCAACTCGCCGGCGGTGGACTCGCGGCCTGGTGCCGCACGGTGATTGCAGCACGCCGGGCCTGCCCCGGGCGATGGGCCAGGCTGGAGCGCGGGTTCGATGAACAGGGCATGGAAGTACACGACCCGCCCCAGTAACTGGTGAATCGTCATCGCGTCGGTGGCGCTGCTCACGCCGGCACCTCCCTCGTGGGCGTGGTCGTCTGCGGGACCGGGCAGCAGCAGGCGTCGCCTGCGGCGGGTCGTTCGCCGCGCAGTGCGTCCGCGACGACGTGGGTGGCCGCCTCCAGGGCTTGGAAGTACGCCGGCCAGCCGTACCCGAGGGCCGGGTGTAGCGCCAGGTCGAGCACAGGCGTTGTGGCCCCGGTGGTCTCGCACGTCAGCTCCGCCCGCCCCACGGTGACCTGCACCGGGGCGGGCAGCTCGGGGGCCGCCGCGGTGACCGTCCGGCACAGAGCTGCGGCAGCCTGGGCGTACTCGGCCCGGTCGCGCGGGAGCATGCCGACGCGGCGCTCGGTGGCCGGAAGGTCAAGGCCGGTGTACGGGTGGCCCTGGCAGCTGTCGTATGTGACCAGACCCCACGATCGGGTGAATGCGTCGACCAGGGGGCGGACGCTGGGCTCGATTGCTTCGTGCCACTGCGGGTGGGCCGGGTCCAGATCGTCCGCCTCGTGCACGCCAGGCAGGCCGACGGTGTTGATATTGCCGTGCGCGCTGGTGTGCAGCCGCACCGGGGCGCGGTGGGCGTCGGTGCGATCCCAGCGGGCGAGGAATGCTGCGACGTTGCGCATGCTGTTGGGGGTGCGGGGGCGCCAGCGCACCGTACGGCACCAGACACCCGCCGGGTGGGCGGGCTGGGCGAGGAGCGCGGCGATGCCGTCGATCACCCGTATTCGGTAGTCGCAGTAGGCGTCCTGGTCCCCGGCCTGGTCCTGGCGCCATCGGGTGGCCACACAGCCGCCGCCGCACGCGGACCGGTACGAGCACGTCGTGCATCGGTCCATCAGGGCCTTGCCCGCGTTGAGTAGCGGAAGCCGCCGCTGAGCGGCGACGACGCCGGCCTCGTCGGGGATCTGGCCCAGGCGGCCGAGTTGGGCCTCCGGCCAGGGCAGTTCGTCACAACTGCCGAGCCGTCCGTCCGGGTAGAGCGTGAAGACGTGGTCGCACTTCATGCTTGAGAAGTGGCAGAAGCCGCTGTCCAGACCGCGCAGCCGCCTGATGGTGGAGACGGCCGGTTCCAGTTTCATGCGGGCGAAATACCCGGCGTCGATCCAGCGGACGGCCGCGGCGAGGATCCACTCGGCGTACTCGGCCGGGCTGATCGCCCAGGCGGGCCCATCGGGGCCGCGGACCGCAGCTTCCTGCAGCAGTCGGCTCGCCGGGAGGCGCCGCCCCTGAGCAGTGGTGGAACGCTGGACGGAGGCGTCGAAGCAGGGCACGAAGCTGACGGCGTTGACCGCCTCGAAGCCAGCGAGGTGGTCCAGAACTGCCTCGGCGCGGCCGAGCACCGGCGGGGTGACCGCGGTGATCACACCCGTCTTCCGGCCGCGTGCGGCCAGCAGCCGCAGGGCGGCGGCGATGCGTGGGTAGACCGGCTGGCCGTCGTAGCCGACGCGCCAGGCGTTGCCCGCCGCGTCCCCGTCCCGTGAGATGCCGATCTGTAGGTCCGGGTACAGGGCGTCGAAGAGGTCCAGCCACTCTTCGTTCAGCTGCACGCCGTTGGTCTGGAGGGAGACTCGGACCACGGTGGGCTGGGCGGCCAGTTCGCGCAGGACGTCGGCGACGTGGTCGCGGCCGGCGGTCAATGGTTCGCCACCGTGGAGTTCGACGGCGAGTGGACGCCCCTGGAAGAGCTCGGCGACCCGGCGCACTTGGCCGGCGTCGATCCGCGCTCCGCCTGGGGACTCCTTGCGTTTCTCGTAGCAGTACAGGCAGTCGATGTCGCAGGTCTCACCGCGTAACTTCAAGATCACCGATACGGCGCTGTCCAGGCCGCGGTACAGCTGGGCTATCGGGTCGTGCTGTTCGGTGGTGCGGTGCATCGGCTGCCTCCCGGGGTGGCCGTGACCGGTAGGGGGATCAGTCGTACAGGCGTCCCAGCAGGGCGCCCTGGCCGGACTGCAGGATGTGGGCGGCCTCCAGCGGGATCCAGAAGCACTCGAAGTGCGTGGGCTCCTGCTCCCCGTCGTGGTCCTCCTGGCTCATCCAGCGCTCCGGGGTGGGCTCGGTCAGCTCCAGGTGGAAGACGTGCCGGTGCTGGAGTTCGAACCGGTAGGGACTGATGTCGTACTCGGTCTCGCCGAGCTTCCGCACGATCTTGAAGTCCTTCAGGCCCGTTTCCTCGCGGGCCTCGCGCAGCGCCGCCGCCTCCGACGTCTCGCCCTCGCGGATGCTGCCGGCCGGGACCTGGATGCCCACCTCCTCGTAGCTGTAGTCGGTGTGCCGGAAGACCAGCAACTTCCCGTCGCGCACGACGTAGCACAGCACCTTGTCCTTGGTGACCTTCTCGGGCACGAGAACACCCTTCTGCATTCGATGGAATCGGTCGCGCACCCGGCGGCGCCCAAAGCCAGGGCGCACGGCAGGCACCCCTTGATGACGGGCGGCCGACGCCGGGCAAACGACCTTGAGTCTAGGCCGCGCGACAGCACGGCAAGACAGCCCGAGAATGGTCGAACTGGCTTACGTAATCGGCGAGATGGGCTGAAACAACACCCTTGCGGTGCGTCGGCATCGCCCCTCTTCGGCGGTGGTGCCGCTGAGCCGGAACCAAATCTGCTTCCCCCGCAGGAGTGGCTGGGGCTCCAGCTCGTCGACCGAGGGCCGCGGCCCCCGTGTCAGGCCGCGCGGCAAAATGCTCAGCGAGACGGAACAGGCCAAGGCCAGCAGTTGGCGTACCGCGGCCTCCAGCCGGCCCGGATCCGCGCTGAGGTGCTCGACGCCAGCGCGGGTGAGTTTGTCGGCGAGTCGGCTCTGGCGCAAACGTGGGCGTGTACGTCACGAGGCAGCGCTCCCGGGGACGACGAATCCTGTCCAATGCCGTCTGTGACCGCGACGCTCGGGTGCCCGCTGCCGGACGTTGACGAGTCTATCTCCGGTGACGTAAGGGTGTCGGGCATTTTCGTGTGGGTGATTCAGCCATTTGTTCGATGGCTGTAGCCATGGTGTGGGACAGCAGCCGTCGAAGAGCGAACATCGCGGCCTCGGTGACCGCCAGCTGGCCTCAGGCCCGTGGGTGCGCCTGCGGTCGGACGGGCCGGGGGGCTGGACGGCCCGCCGAGCTGCTCGCGCACCTCGCGGTCGGGTGCGTTGGTCTTCGTCCATGCGAGTGGGGAGTCCCGCAATGAGTCGGGGACGTTGGCCTGCCACGGCTGTTCCCATTAACGGAGAAGGCTGGGCTACCCTGCCGTCGCACGCCTCGACGCGCCCAAGGCTTCGAAGAGACACCGCAACGGGTGGAAGCGTCGAGAACACGGACTCGCCCAACACCCCTAGGACTCAAGCTAGATAGACTCGGCGGAGTCCGGCAACGGGCACCCGAGTCGCTGCGGTCACAGGCGGCGTACGCATTGAATTCCTCATGCTTCGGGAGGCCCACTGTGCCGTGTGTGCTGCCTGCTAGGCGCCGTCGGTTTCACCCCGGCGCTCTTGCTGGGGCGTTGACCGAACCTTTTCCGTCGCCTGCCAGAAGGCCGCGTGCTCTTCAGCTGGCACGTTCGCAGGACGGATCGCTCCGTGCCTGGGCAGTTGGCCTGCGGACCGCGCTGTCAACTGGCCTCCGATCGCACCGCCATGTCGAGGAGGAGAAGGCGTTGCCATACCGGTCCGTGATCGGACTTCACCTGGTTCTGATCGAGCAGGGCCGGGTGAGGGGCCTCGTGTTTCCCGGACAGGCTTCTGACCGTTGATTTCACGCGGCGATTCGCAACTTGTCGTACTCGGCGTGGACTTCGCGCGGAGGC
>NZ_JBEXSH010000201.1:0-11476 GCF_040613555.1 Streptomyces sp. NPDC006265 | reverse complement strand
CAGACCTCCTGCACGGCCTGCTCGACCTCCGGGTCGGTCGTGTACGCCCCGACGGTCATCGCGCCCTTCTCGCGGACGGTCCGGCGCAGCAGCTCGGTGCCGGCGGCCTCCAGCGGCACCTTGACGTCCGAGCCGGTGTGGTTGACGGCGAACAGGTAGGTGCCCGAGGCGCCGGTGCGGCGGACCACTTCGACGTCCCGGGGCAGATCGGCGCGCGGAGCGAGCCGCGCGTCCTCGCCCGCCCGGCCGAGCAGCGCGTCGAGGCCGTCGGCGCCGAGCCGGGTGGAGACGTACCAGGCGCTGCCCTCGCCCAGGCGGTGCCGGGTGACGGCGGGCAGACCGGCGGCGAGGCCGTCGGCATACGTCAGGACGGTCTCGGCGCCGCGCGGCACCACGAACTCCGTCCACACGTCGGCGGCCAGCTCGGTCCCGTCCGGGCCGGTGACGCGCACCCGTTCGCCGGGCAGCAGCGGGGAGAACTCCTCGATGGTGAGGCCGAGGACGTCCCGCAGCGGGCCCGGGTAGGCGCCCTCGTGGACGGCGTCGTGCTCGTCGACGATGCCGGAGAAGTACGAGACGACGAGCGTGCCGCCGTTCTCGACGTAGGCCTTCAGATTGCGCCCGGCCGCCTCCGTCATGAGGTACAGAGCCGGTACGACGACAAGGGGATACCTCGACAAGTCGGCTTCCGGGTGGGCGAAGTCGACGGTGAGGTGGCGGTCGTAGAGGGCCTCGTAGAAGGCGTCGGCGCGCTCGCGGGCCTCATGGTCGACGCTGGGGCGCCAGTCGAGGTTCTGCGCCCACCAGGAGTGCCAGTCCCACAGCACGGCCACGTCGGCCTCGGTGCGGGTGTCGCGGATCTCGCTCAGCGCCTCGACGGAGGCGCCGAGTTCGACGACCTCGCGCCACACGCGGGTGCCGGTGCCGGCGTGCGGGACCATCGCCGAGTGGAACTTCTCGGCGCCGCGCCGGGACTGGCGCCATTGGAAGAACAGGGCGCCCTCGGATCCGCGCGCCACATGGGCGAGGGAGTTGCGGGCCATCTGGCCGGGGGCCTTGGCGGGGTTGCGGAGCTGCCAGTTGACGCCCGAGGTGGAGTGCTCCAGCAGCAGCCAGGGGGCGCCGCCCGCGACGGACCGGGTGAGGTCCGCGGCCATCGCCAGATTGACGTGGGTGCGGCGGCCGTCGGTGATCAGGTAGTGGTCGTTGGTGACGAGGTCGACCTCGCGGCCCCAGGCCCAGTAGTCGACGGAGTCGCACTGGCTCAGCGCCGTCATGAAGTTGGTGGTGACGGGGACGCCCGGCGAGAGGCGGTGCAGAATGTCCCGTTCCATGCGGAAGTTCTCGCGCATGGTGGCGTCGGCGAACCGCTTGTAGTCCAGCGCCTGGCCGGGGTTGACGGCCGCCGGGGTGAGCCGGGGCGGGTTGATGTCCTCGAGAGCGGCGTAGCGCTGCCCCCAGAAGCCCGTGCCCCAGGCCTCGTTGACCGCGTCGACCGTGCCGTAGGTGGTGGCGAGCCAGCGGCGGAAGTGGGCGGCGCAGGAGGAGCAGTAGCAGGCGGAGACGGGGACGCCGTACTCGTTGTGGACGTGCCACATCGCCAGCGCCGGATGGTCGCCGTAGCGCTCGGCGAGCTTCTGCGTGATGGAGGCCGCGGCCCGACGGTAGTCGGCGTTGCTGTGGCAGATGGCCGCCCGGGAGCCGAACTCGTAGCGCATGCCCTCGGCGGTCATCGGCAGCGCTTCGGGGTGGGCCCGGTAGAACCAGACGGGCGGTACGACGGTGGGGGTGCCGAGGTCGACGCGGATGCCGTGCTCGTGCAGCAGGTCCAGGAGCCGGTCCAGCCAGCCGAAGTCGTACGTACCGGGTGAGGGCTCCAGCAGCGCCCAGGAGAAGATCCCGACGCTCACCAGGGTGACGCCGGCCTCCCGCATCAGCCGGACGTCCTCCTGCCAGATGCTTTCCGGCCACTGCTCGGGGTTGTAGTCCCCACCGAAGGCGAGCCTGGTGAGTCCCCTGGGGGTGGTCTCCGGCATGGATGGTCTCCCGGTAGGTCGATCAATTGGGAACGTGCACACACGCTGTCGCGGCGTTGAGGTCAACATAACCGCAGAGCAACAACCATTGACAAGTGTCCGGGATGTTTCTCTACTGTGAACGCTCACAGAAGCATGGCAGGTCCTCGCAGCAGGCGAGGACCCCAGGTCAGGGGAGAGATCCATGCCGTACACGAAGCGCCGCCGCCTCGTGAGAACCGCCGTCGCCATCGCCCTCGGCGCCACCACCCTCGCCGCCTGCGGCTCGGAATCCACAGACAGCGGCAGCGAGTCGGGGCCGGCCTCGCTGACGTACTGGACCTGGACGCCCGGCATGGACAAGGTCGTGGACCTGTGGAACAAGGGGCCGGGCAAGAAAGACCAGATCACCGTCACGGTGAAGAAGCAGGCGTCCGGTGACACGCTGGTCACCAAGATCCTCACCGCGCACAAGGCCGGCAAGGCACCCGACCTGGTGCAGGCGGAGTACCAGGCGCTGCCCACGCTGGTCAGCAACGACGCGCTCGCGGACATCTCGAAGAACGTCGGCGAGGCCGAGGACAAGTTCGCCGGCGGCGTCTGGCAGCAGACCACACTCGGCACCGACGCGGTCTACGCGGTGCCGCAGGACATCGGGCCGATGATGTTCTACTACCGCGAGGATCAGTTCAAGCGGTACGGCCTGACGGTGCCGACGACCTGGGACGAGTTCGCCGAGACCGCCCGCAAGCTGAAGAAGGCGGCTCCCGGCAAGGACCTCACCACCTTCTCCGCCAACGACTCCGGTCTCTTCGCGGGCCTCGCCCAGCAGGCCGGCGCCCGGTGGTGGACGACCTCCGGCGACCAGTGGAAGGTCTCCATCGACGACGCGGCCACACAGAAGGTCGCGAAGTTCTGGGGCGGCCTCGTGAAGGAGGGCGCCATCGACAACCAGCCGATGTACACCCCGGCCTGGAACAAGGCGCTCAACACCGGCAAGCAGATCGCCTGGGTCAGCGCCGTGTGGGCACCGGGCACCCTGACCACCGCCGCGCCCGACACCCAGGGCAAGTGGGCCATGGCCCCGCTCCCCCAGTGGTCCGCGAACGAGAACCGCACCGGCAGCTGGGGCGGCTCCTCCACCGCCGTCACCACCGACTCCGAGCACCAGGCGGCCGCCGCGAAGTTCGCCACCTGGCTGAACACCGACAGCGAGGCCCTCAACGCACTGGCGAAGGAGAGCGGCATCTACCCGGCCGCCACCAACGCCCAGACCAGCGGCGCCTTCCTCAAGCCCCCGGCCTACTTCTCCCACCAGGCCGACTTCTACCGCAAGGCCGCCGACATCGCCGAGACCACCGCACCCTCCGCCTGGGGCCCGAACGTCAACGTCGCCTACACCACGTTCAAGGACGCCTTCGGCGCCGCGGCGAAGAACAAGTCCGACTTCGGCGCCGCGCTGGACGAGATGCAGGCCGACACCGTCGCCGACATGAAGAAGCAGGGCTTCGAGGTCGCTCCGTGAAAAGCACGGCACGCCGGCAGTCGTACGGGGTGAAGGGCGCCCCGTACGCCTTCCTTGTCCCCGCGACGGTCCTGTTCGCACTGTTCTTCGCCCTCCCCATCGGATACGCGGTCTGGCTCAGCTTCCGCAAGGTGAAGGTGTCGGGTCTCGGCCTCGGCTCCGGCGCCCGCAAGGAGGTCTGGGCCGGTCCGGAGAACTACTCGGACGCCCTCTCCGACAGCGAACTGCTGCACGGCGCCCTGCGCGTGCTCGGCTACGGGTGCATCGTCGTGCCCGTCATGCTCGGCCTGGCCCTGTTGTTCGCGCTGATGCTCGACTCGGAGAAGGTGCGGCTCGCGCCCGTGACCCGGCTCGCGATCTTCCTGCCGTACGCCATCCCCGGCGTGGTGGCGGCCCTGCTCTGGGGCTTCCTCTACCTGCCGGACGTCAGCCCCTTCTACTACGTCCTCGACCGGCTCGGGATGCCGCAGCCGGACCTGCTGGACGGCGGGCCGCTGTACCTCGCCCTGTCGAACATCGCGGTGTGGGGCGGCACCGGCTTCAACATGATCGTCATCTACACCTCGCTCCAGGCGATCCCGGCGGAGGTGTACGAGGCCGCGAAACTGGACGGCGCCACGCCGACGCAGATCGCGCTGCGGATCAAAATCCCGATGGTGGCGCCCTCACTGGTGCTGACCTTCTTCTTCTCGATCATCGCGACGCTCCAGGTGTACAACGAGCCGACCACCCTCAAGCCGCTCACCAACTCCGTGTCCACGACCTGGAGTCCGCTGATGAAGGTGTACCGGGACGCCTTCGGCGAGGGTGACATCCACGGGGCCGCGGCGCAGGCCGTGATCATCGCCTTCGCCACGCTCCTCCTCTCCTTCGGCTTCCTGCGGGCCGTGAACCGTCGTCAGCAGCAGGAGGCCGCCCGATGAGCTCCCTCGCCGTCCCCCAGGCAGAGCCGAGAGCGGGCAGCACGCCCGGTACGGCCCAGGACCGCCGCCCGTCCCTGCGCCGCCGGATCGCCCTGGTTCCCACGGTCACCCTGCTGCTGGGCGCGCTGTACTGTCTGCTGCCGGTCGCCTGGGTGATCACCGCCGCCACCAAGTCCGGGCGCGAGCTGTTCTCCACCTTCACGTTCCTGCCGGGCACGGGCTTCGCCGCCAACGTCCGGGACCTGACCGCCTACCGCGACGGCGTCTACTGGCAGTGGATGGCCAACTCCGCGCTGTACGCCGGTCTCGGGGCCCTGCTGTCGACGTGCGTGTCGGCGGTCAGCGGCTACGCGCTCGCGATCTACCGTTTCCGCGGCCGCGAGACGATCTTCAACGTGCTGCTCGCGGGTGTGCTGGTGCCGCCGGTGATCCTTGCCGTCCCGCAGTACCTGCTGCTGGCGAAGGCCGACCTCACCGACTCGTACCTGTCCGTCCTGCTCCCGCAGATCCTCTTCCCGTACGGCGTCTACCTCGCGCGGATCTACGCCGCCGCCGCGGTGCCCGCCGACGTGGTCGAGGCGGGGCGCATGGACGGGGCGAGCGAGTGGCGGATCTTCACGCGGATCGCGCTGCCGATGATGATCCCGGGGATGGTGACGGTGTTCCTGTTCCAGTTCGTGGCGATCTGGAACAATTTCCTGCTCCCGTACATCATGCTGAGCGACGACGAGAAGTTCCCGATCACGCTCGGCCTGTTCACGTTGCTGGAGCAGGGTGCCAACACCCCGGCGCTGTATACCCTGGTGATCACGGGCGCCTTCCTCGCGGTGCTGCCGCTGGTCGCACTCTTCCTGGTCATCCAGCGGTTCTGGAGTCTGGATCTGCTCTCCGGAGCCGTAAAGTCGTGACCGTGAACGCTACGGGAGGCAGGCGCAGGCCGCCCACGATCCATGACGTGGCGCGCGAGGCGGGGGTCTCGCGCGGCACCGTCTCGCGCGTCCTCAACGGTGGCCACTACGTCAGTCCGTCCGCCCAGGAGGCGGTCAACGCGGCCATCCGCAGAACGGGTTACGTGGTCAACCGGCACGCCCGGTCCCTGATCACCGGGCGGTCCGACTCGATCGGCTTCCTGCTCACGGAGCCGCAGGAGCGGTTCTTCGAGGACCCCAACTTCAACGTCCTGCTGCGCGGCTGCACCCAGGCGCTGGCCGCGCACGACATCCCGCTGCTGCTGATGCTGGCGGGTACCGAGGACGAACGGCGGCGCATCACGCGGTACATCACGGCCGGGCACGTCGACGGGGTGCTGCTGGTCTCCAGTCACTCCGGTGATCCGGTCGCCGAACAGCTGCGGGAGGCGGGGGTGCCGCTGGTCTCGTGCGGGAAGCCGATCGGGCTGGCCTCCAAGGTCAGTTACGTGGCCGCCGACGACCGGGACGGGGCCCGTGACATGGTGCGCCACCTGGTGTCACTCGGACGGCGCCGGGTGGGCACGGTGGCCGGTCCGCTGGACACGCCCGGCGGCGTCGAGCGTCTCGCCGGCTACCGGGAGGTGCTCGCGGAAGCGGGCCTGGAGTCCGACGAGCGGCTCGTCGTCTCCGGTGACTACAGCCGGGCGAGCGGCGAGGCGGGTGCCGAGCGGCTGCTGGCGCAGGCCCCGGACATCGACGCGGTGTTCGTGGCCTCCGACCTCATGGCGCAGGGCGTGCTCGCGGCTCTGCAACGGGCCGGACGGCGGGTGCCGCAGGACGTGGCGGTCGGTGGGTTCGACGACTCACCGGCGGCCGTCGCCTCCAGCCCCGAGCTGACGACGATCCGGCAGCCGTGGGACCGCATCAGCAACGAGATGGTGCGGGTGCTGCTCGCGCAGATCGGGGGCGAGGATCCGGCGGCGGTGATCCTGCCGACGGAGCTGGTGAAGCGGGAGTCGACGTAGGACTTCGGAACCGTAGCCGCGAGCCCGCCCCATGGGCCTCGGAGCCGGAGCCGCGAGCCCGTACTCCATGCACGGTCATTGAACCCTGTACCGGTGTTACCGTTCCCATATGGCGTCGAAAACGGCTGGTGGGCAGCTCGAGGATCGATGGCGGGACATCCTGTCGGCGCACGCGCGCACGATGTGCGAGATCGACCGGGCTCTGCATCCGCACGGTCTCGGCGCCTCCGACTTCGAAGTGCTGGACATGCTCGCGACCGCGGCGCCCGAAGAGGGGGAGCAGTGCCGGGTGCAGAACCTCGTGGGGCGGGTCCATCTCAGCCAGAGCGCGCTGTCGCGGCTGATCGCCCGGCTGGAGAAGGACGGGCTGGTGACGCGGTCCGTGTGCGCGGAGGACCGGCGGGGTGTGTGGGTCGCTCTGACGCCCAGGGGCCGTGACCTGCACTCCGAGGTGCTGCCGCTGCAGCGGGCAGCCCTGTCCCGGACGCTGGGCGGGGAGCCGCCCAGGCCCGGATCGGGTCGGTCGCCCCGCTAACGCGCCAGCAGGGTGCGCACTCCCTCCGAGGTGAGTGTCAGGCGGTGCTCCGAGCTGCCGTCGATGGTGAGCGACAGGTCGTCGGCCGGCCACTGTGCGGCGAGGGCGCCGAGAGGCACCAGGCGGTAGCGGGAGACGAACGGCAGCAGCCCGGCCATCTCCACCTCGGAGGTGAACACGGGCACCACCGGTTCGCCGCCCGGCTGCTCCAGCACCGGCAGCGCCACCGCAGAGGGATTGGCGGCGTCGGAGTCGTTGGCGTCGTCGGGCACGGGGATGAGCACGTCGCTGTTGGCGAGCGCGTCCAGAGCCGCCGTGTCCTCGGTGTTCTCGGCGAGGACGTCCAAAGCCCGCTGGGCGGGCGTGGGCGTGGGGTCGTTCGCGGGTGTCTCCATGGCAGATTCCCTGGTAGCGGCGGTCGTGCGGCCCGCCCGGGCATGATCCGCCCGGGCGCGGTCCTGCTCGCGTACCCGAACGGGAACGGGGCAACCCTGGTGGATCTTCGGGGTTGGTGGGAGCGCCGGGGAGATCTTGTGGGGACCGGGGTGCCCCGGTGCGTCGTCCCGGGTGTCCCGGACTCTCCCCGGGCTCCCCGGGCTGCCGCGGGATGTTGACGCGCCTGATGTTACCGGTAACATCAGGCGTCTGATCCAGACGTACGCCGCTGTGCCCTCCGCCCACCCACACGGTGGCCCGTCCTCCGGAGTCCGCGTGACCCAAGAGCGCGTTGCCCGTCTCGCCCCCGCACCCCCCGGGCCTGTGTTCAGCAAGGCCGCCGTGGTCGCCTCCTGCGTGGGCTTCGTGCTCATCGGTGTGTTGCAGTCCCTGTACGGCCCGGCGATCCCGGCGTTCCGGGCGGACTTCGGGCTCTCGCCCTCCGCCGCCGGGCTGGGGCTGAGTGCTCACTTCGTGGGCGGTGTGGGCGGGGTGCTGCTGTTCGACCGGCTCTACGGCCGGGTCGGCAACCGGCGCATCCTCGGTGCAGTTCGTATCTGCTGATGGCCGTGGGCGCGGCCGGCTTCGCCCTGGCGCCCGACTGGCCCACCGCCCTGGCGGCGGCGCTCCTCGCGGGTTTCGGCTTCGGCGGTATCGACTACGGCCTCAACCAGCTGTTCGCCGTGGGCTTCGGTCACCGTTCGACCGCGATGCTGAACATCCTCCACGCGCACTTCGGCATCGGCGCCATCCTCGGTCCCGCCGTGATCGGCGTGGTCGGCTCCGAGCACTACCCGGCCGTCTTCCTCGCCTTCGCCCTCGCCGGCCTGCCGTTGCTGCTGTGCCTGCGGGGCGTGCGGAGCCACGTGCCCGCACCGGCCGGGGACGGGGCCGGCGGCGGAACCGTCCTCGGGCGGAGCCTTGGTTCCGTGCTCGCGGTCTTCGTCTTCCTCTACGTCCTGCACATCGGCGTCGAGACCGGTGTCGGCGGCTGGGAGCCCACGCACCTGGAGACCGTCGGTTACGGCGCGGGGGTCGCCGCCACCGCCACCTCCGTGTACTGGCTGATGATGACCGTCGGCCGCTTCCTGGTCGCCCCGCTCGCGCTGCGCTTCTCCGCCCAGGCCATCATCACCGTCTCGTGCGCGGGCATGACCGTGTGCCTGCTGGCCGCGACCGTCCCGGCGCTCGCCCCCTACGCGTACGCCGGCGTCGGTCTGTTCATCGCGCCGATCTTCCCCACCGGACTGCCCTGGCTCAACCGCGCCGCCCCGCAGGCCCGGCGGGCCGGCGCCCTGGTCATCGCGGCCTCCATGATCGGCGGAGTCGCCGCGGGGCCCACGCTGGGCAAGGCCATCGAGTGGTCCGGGATCCGCGCCGTGCCGCTCCTGCTGTGCGGCGTCTCGGCGCTCTGCCTGGCCGCCACGCTCTGGCTCATCCGCGGCACCCGCTCCCGCTGACTCCGCTCCCCCTCTCCCGAAGGGAATCTTCCGCATGCCCGCCCTGACGACGACGTCCGACGGATTCCTGCTGCACGGCGAGCCGTTCCGGATCATCTCCGGCGCGCTGCACTACTTCCGCGTCCACCCCGGGCTCTGGTCCGACCGGCTGCGCAAGGCGCGGCTGATGGGCCTCAACACGGTCGAGACGTACATCCCGTGGAACCACCACCAGCCCGACCCCGAGGGCCCCCTCGTCCTCGACGGCTTCCTCGACCTGCCCCGGTTCCTCCGGCTCGCCCGGGACGAGGGGCTGCGGGTGCTGCTGCGTCCGGGGCCGTTCATCTGCGCCGAGTGGGACGGCGGCGGCCTGCCCGACTGGCTGACCGCCGACCCGGACATCCGGCTGCGCACCAGCGACCCCCGCTTCACCGGGGCCGTCGACCGCTACCTCGATCTGCTGCTGCCCGCCCTGCAACCCCACATGGCGACGGCGGGCGGTCCCGTCATCGCGGTGCAGGTGGAGAACGAGTACGGGGCCTACGGCGACGACAGCGCCTATCTGAAGCACCTCGCCGACGCGTTCCGCTCCCGCGGCGTGGAGGAGCTGCTGTTCACCTGCGACCAGGGCGACCCCGAGCATCTGGCGCACGGAAGCCTGCCCGGTGTCCTCACCACCGGCACCTTCGGCAGCCGCGTCGAGCAGTCCCTGGCACGACTGCGCGAGCACCGGCCCCAAGGCCCGCTGTTCTGCGCCGAGTTCTGGATCGGCTGGTTCGACCACTGGGGCGGCCCCCACCATGTGCGGGACGCGGCCGACGCCGCCGCCGACCTGGACCGGCTGCTGTCCGCCGGGGCGTCCGTCAACATCTACATGTTCCACGGCGGTACCAACTTCGGCTTCACCAACGGCGCCAACCACAAGCACGCCTACACGCCCACCGTCACGTCCTACGACTACGATGCCGCGCTCACCGAGTGCGGCGACCCGGGCCCGAAGTACCACGCGTTCCGCGAGGTCATCGCACGTCACGCCGCTGTCCCCGAGGAGCCCGTCCCGGCCCCGGGTCCCAAACTTCCGCCCACAAGCGTCGAGTTGTGCAGCCGGTCTGCTCTTCTGCCGTTCACCGGCTCACTCGCCCCCGCCGTACGCACCGACGCGCCCGTGACCATGGACGAGCTCGGGCAGCGCACCGGCTACGCGCTCTACCGCACCACCCTGCCGGCCGGCGGTGACGGAGTGCTGCACTTCGCCCGCGGCGTCGGCGACCGCGCCCAGGTCTTCGTCGACGGCGCGCCCGCCGGGGTGCTGGAGAGCGAACGCCACGACGAGTCGCTGCCCGTGCGCGTGCCGCGTCCAGGCGCGACGCTGGAGGTCCTCGTCGAGAACATGGGCGGCGTCAACTACGGCCCCCGCATCGGCGCGCCCAAAGGCCTGCTCGGGCCCGTCTCCTTCAACGGCACGGACCTGACGGGCTGGGACTGCTCGCCGCTGGCGCTGGACGACGTGGGCACGGTGCCGTTCGTCCCGGCCGGCGGGACACCGGTCACCGTCCCGGCCTTCCACCGCGGCACGTTCGACGTCGGCACCCCCGCCGACGCCTTCCTCTCCCTGCCCGGCTGGTCGAAGGGTCAGGCCTGGATCAACGGCTTTCATCTGGGCCGCTACTGGAACCGCGGCCCGCAGCGCACGCTGTACGTTCCCGCGCCGGTGCTGCGTCCGGGCTCCAACGAGCTCGTCCTGCTGGAGCTGCACGGCACCACCGCCACCCGCGCCCTGTTGACCGACGCCCCCGACCTCGGCCCGGAGAACACGTGGTGACACATCCCCTGCGCGTCCCCCCGCCCGCCGCTCCCCCGCTGACCGGCCACCTGCCGTTCACGGACGCGCCCGGCGTGCCCGACCCGATCGAGGTCACCGGCCGATGGCTGACCAGGGGCGGCCGCCCCTGGTTCCCGGTCTCCGGCGAGTTCCACTACTCCCGCTGCCCGAACGCGGCGTGGGAGGAGGAGCTGCTGAAGATGAAGGCGGGCGGGGTGACCGCCGTCTCCTCCTACGTCATCTGGATCCACCACGAGGAGGTCGAAGGCCGGTCCGCTTCGACGGCGACCGCGACCTCGGGCGGTTCGCCGAGCTGTGCGCCCGCCACGGACTGGACTTCATCCCCAGGATCGGCCCCTGGTCCCACGCGGAGGTACGCAACGGCGGGCTGCCCGACCGGCTCCTGGCACGGACGCCCGCACCGCGCACCGACGACCCGGCCTATCTGTCGCCCGTACGCACCTGGTTCACGAAGATCGCCGGGCAACTCAGGGGCCTGGAACGGGCGAGCGGTGGCCCGATCGTCGCGATCCAGATCGAGAACGAGCTCTACGACCGGCCCGGCCACCTGCGCACGCTGAAGCGCCTGGCCCAGGAGGCCGGACTGAGCGCGCCGTTGTGGACGTCGACCGCCTGGGGCGGAGTCCGGCTCCCGGGCGCAGAGCTGCTTCCGCTGTACGGCGGCTACCCCGAGGCATTCTGGACGGAGGCCGACGGGGGCTGGCCCGACACCTGCCGCAAGCACTTCTTCTTCACCCACCAGCGCGACGACGAAGCCATCGGCGCCGATCTGCGGCCCATGGGCCCGCAGGACGCCGCCACCTCCGCCGATCGATTCCCCTGGGC
>NZ_JBEXSH010000200.1:0-11485 GCF_040613555.1 Streptomyces sp. NPDC006265 | reverse complement strand
ACCGGGACGTCGGCCCGGGGCGTCCCCTCGGTGCCGAGGGCGACCTGGTCGCTCGCGTGGGACCAGGTGCCGTCGGCGCCCCGCACCTGCACCTTGAGGGACTCCGCGAAGCTGACGTTGGTGCCGTCGCGGTGGAAGTGGGTCACGACCCGGGTCAGATCGCGTGCCTCCGGCAGCGTGAAGGTGATGGTGTCGGACGGGTTCTTCGTGCCGGACTTCCAGTTCGACCAGGCCTTCTCGGACGTGGTGCCGTTGCGCAGGCCCTCGACGGAGTAGCCGCTCTCGGTCGAGGTCGCGCCGACCGCGACGCCCTCGTCGCGTGCCGAGTTGGTCTCCTTCGGCGCGGTGACCTGGACGCGTACGGTCGCCGCGGCCGCTGCTCCGCCGGGTACCCGGGCCGTGCCGCGCAGGATCACCACGCCGGTGTCGTCGAACGCGCCCTCGGGTGCGGGGCCCCAGGTGACCGGGAGGTCGGCCGTCCCGCCGTGCCGTCCCACGCCGGTGACCGTGGCGGGCAGGTCCGGCCGTCCGCCGGTGTAGGTCTTGGCGCGGGCCGGCAGGGTCGAGGCGATGGTGTCCACGGTGACGACCGCCTCGGCCGGGACGGTCCGGCCGAGGGCGTCGGTGGCCCGTCCCTTCACGCGAACCGTTCCGGGTGTACGCCAGCGTGACTCGGAAGGCAGCGTCCACTCGACCGGGAGCGCGCCCCGGGGTCCGTCGCGGAAGACGGGCGTCACGGTGCCGGGCAGTTCGGGAGCGCGCCCGGGGACGGTGAACGCCGCCGCGGGTCGGGTACGCAGGACCGTCTCGTCGGTCACGCCCCAGCGCTGGTTCGCGTTGGAGGTCGGGAAGTGGGCCGACACGCGGGCGCCGTCCGTGGTCGACTGGTTGACGACGTCGAGGAGGCGGCCCGTCGCGGTGTTGACGAAGGTCCAGGTGCCGTCGCCGGTGGTGGACATGATCCACTGTGCGGCCGGTGTGTCCCCGTCTTCGAGTACGGCCTCGTTGTCGCGTACAGCCAGGCGCCTGCCGTCGGCGGCGTTGACGAGGGCGTAGCGCTCGCGGTTGCCCTTGCCGCGGGTCAGCTGCTTCACGTTCCACAGCTGGGATGCGGCGGCCGGGTCGGGCGTACGGACGACGACGCCGTTGCCGTCGGCGGACCGTGCCAGGGACTTGCCGCTCTGGGCGCCCTGGAGGCGGTAGGCGTGGCCGGGCTGAACGAGCGCGGCGTCCTTCGCGGTGCCGGAGACGCCGTCGACGAGGAGAGTGGTGACCGACTTCGCCGGGACGGTCACGGTGGCCGAGTCGTCCTTGACCCTGATGGGCGTTCCGCGGACGAGTGCGCCGTCGGCGCTGGTCACAATGGGGGTCACGGTGGCACCGGGGGCAACCCGGCGGAACTTCGAGAGGTCCAGGGTCACCGCGCGCGGGGTCGTGCCGTTGTTGACGTGCACCACCGTCGCACCGCGGCCGGACTTGCGCAGGGCGGCGACGCTGGAGGGGTCGTCGGCCTTGACGAAGTGGTCGCCGGGGCGGATGTGGTGGGTGAAGTTGCGCAGGGTGTCGAACTTGGTGTTGGCCTTGACCGGGCAGGTCTTCAGGGTGTCCTTGGCCGTGCAGTTGAACGGGATGTGGATGCTGCCCCAGTTCTTGCCGGCCTGCGCCTGGGGGATGGAGTCCTCGATCGGCTGCCACAACACCCAGGCGGACGGCTCCAGTTCACGCATGTCCTCGACGACCCGGGTGGCGATGCCGAGCCCCGGTTCCATGCCGGTGAAGTCGGTGCCGGTCCCCCAGGTGCCCTCGACCTCGCTCATCCAGAACGGCTTGTCCGCGGCCTTCGCGCTGTCGCGGGCGCTGGTGCGCATGCCGGTGCCGTAGGTGTGCACGTTGAGCTGGTCGACGGCGGCCCGGGCGGATGCGTCGTAGGCGTTCCAGTTGCGGACGAAGGTGCTGGGGTTGGTCTCGTCCATCGCGGAGATCGTGGCGCCGGTCCGTGCCTTCTTCAGTGCGCGGTGCAGGGCCAGGACGACCTTCTGCTGGAGTTCGGGGCCGGCGTGCGCGCCCTCCTGGCGGCCGCCGGTGGGCTGTCCGTCGGGGCCGATCTGGGTGCCCCAGTAGTTGGTGTTGGGCTCGTTGAGCGGGGCGATGGTGTCGAAGGTGATGCGGTGCTTCTTCTCCAGCTGGTCGGTGACCTTGACCAGGTAGGTGGCGAAGTCGTCGACGCGGTCCGCCCGTATCTGGTCCGTGTTGGCGTCGAAGCCGCCGGAGACGTAGCCGCTGACGGTCTGGAACCAGGGCGGCGAATTGCTGAACGCCTCCCAGCGGGTCACCTTGCTCTTGACGCGGTCCACCCACCAGCGCTGGCCGGCGTCGGCGGACCAGTCCCAGTGCCCGGGGTCGTCCGGGTTCCACCAGTCGGTGTCCTCCCTGGTGGTGCCCGCGGGCGCCTTCCAGAAGCCGTCCATCGTCGCGCCGGTCTTCATGTAGTCCTTGCGGACGTCGGGGGCGTTGCCGCCGCCGATGTTGTAGCGCGCGATGTTGAGGCGAAGCCCGTCCTCGCCGAACAGCATGTGGGCGAGCTTCTGCCGGATGGGTTCGGGGTAGCGGCCGGTGATGTTGGCGAACCAGACGAGGCTGGTCCCCCACCCTTCGAACTCCTGCTGCCGGTAGGACGGGTCGATCCGTACCGTCACCGCACTCGCGGGCGGGTCGGCGGCAGCGGCGGCGGGAGGCACGGTCACGAGACCCGCGCCGAGTGCCAGGGGGACGGTGATCGCCAGTGCCATCCGGGCGAGGCGATGTCTGCTGGACATGGATTCCCTTCGGGAGCGAACAGAACCGCGCAGAACCAATCGAGCTTCCCGAATGTTTTAGGACGGCAATCAACACGTCAAGGGGTGGGACGAGTTGGGAACCGGCCCTCTGCCTGCGGGCGCGCATCGCCGGCACGTTCCAGGGGCCGACGCGCTGAGACCCCACCGCGTGGAACGACGGTGGGGTCATCGGGACGGCCGCGATCCGGCGGAGGCTGGTGGGTGTCGCTGATTCCGCCGTACCAACGGGTCGCGGCCCTTGCGAGCGAGGCGGTACCCGTGCCGGCGGTGCAGCGGGCGCGCTGCCCGCTCGGCATGTCCATGTACTGGGCGGTCACCGTGAGGCCGGATGGTACTCACGGCACGCGGGGCCGATCTCCTGCGACCGGCCGACTGCCGTGTGGGCGGTGCCACGCCCCGCCACGGGGACGCGGCACCGCCACGTGACCTCAGTGCTTGAAGACGTCCTTGGTCTTCTCCTTGGCCTGCCGGGTGTCGCCCTTCGACTGCTCGGCCCGGCCCTCGGCCGTCAGACGCTCGTTGCCCACCGCACGTCCGATCGTCTCCTTGGCCTTGCCCTTGGCCTGCTCGGCCTTGGCCTTGCCCTTCTGGTCTCCAGCCACGGTTCGTTCACTCCAAGTCGTGTCCGACTACGGGGTCACCCCACGAGTGACCGTGAAAGGGCAGCTCAAACGTGCCGCGCGGTCACCCGGTCCGTGAGAACGATCATGATCAATGCGACGAGCCCGGAGGACGGGGCATGGCCATCAACCGGCCGGGGGTGCCCGGGGACCTTCCGCCGGCCGAGGCGCTGTGGGCATGCTGGGCGCTCATCGCCGTACTGGAGGCCGCTACGGAGGGCGAGCAGGGGCGACACCATCGCACGGGCACCCGGGTGGACGGCGAGGGGCTCCATCTGGACGACTCCGGCTGCACGTGGTGGGGCTTCACACCCCGGGGCGAGGGGCGGTACGTGCTCTTCGGCGAGGACGAGTCGAGCGGGGTCAAGTGGCACGAGCCGCCGGTCGACATGCTGGCCGGAGCCCCGGGCCGGCTCCCCTCGAGCAGCTGAAGGGCCTGTCGAGCGGGTACGAACTGGGCTGCGTCTACTGGTACGAGGACGGAGCGTGGGCCCGCGCCTCTCACCCCGGCACCCTGGACGACGACGGTCTCGACTGCGGTATGAGCCGCTTCACCGACCGCGCCGACGTGCTGTGCACGATCGCCGACGAGGATCACGGCGCGACCTCGGCGCAGGACGCGGAGTGCCTGCCGACCCATACGGAGAACCGGCGCCTGACACCGGAGCTGCTGATGTCCATGACCGCCGATCCCGGCTGACGGCAGCGGGACCGGCCGGCCATGACCAGGGCGCTGGAGCGCGCGGGACCGAACCGGCTGTGAGCCGCTGAGGTCAGTGGCAGCGCTCGTCGGCCGCCTGCGGGCCGGGCGTGGCGTCCAGGCGGCAGTAGCAGGACGCATGGATCGGTACGTCGGCCAGCGCGCTCGCGAGCTTGAGCTGGTGGGCCACGAGGGCCGCCTCGCCGGTCTTGCCCGTGCGGAGCAGACACTCGTGGAAGCCGTGCAGCGCCCAGACATTGCCGGGGTGCTGGAGCGGACGGGGCAGGGTGTCGTCGAGGCCGAGGTCGGCACGGTAGACGGCTTCCGCCTCCGCAACACGGCCCCGTTCCAGCAGCAGCGCGCCATAGGCGTGACGGGTGGGCTGCATCCAGCCCCAAGGCTCGTCGTAAGGCAGGTTGTCGTCCAGTTCGATGGAGCGTTCCAGGGCGGCGAAGGCGAGGTCGTGTCGGCCCCTGCGGTATTCGAGTTCGCCGTCCAGCATGGCGGAGGCGATGGCGAGGATGTCCTCGCAGGTGTTGTTGAACAGCATCCGCGTCCCGGGCACCCGGCCCACCGCCGCGCGGAACAGTTCGCGTTCGGCCTCCGCCCCGTCGACCTCGCCGGTCGCGGAGAGGGCGACGCCCCGGGCGTAGTGCCGCATGGCGACGGTCGTCGCATAGAGCTCCGGGTCGGTGGGGGCGGGCAGTTCGAGGATCTCGGCCCAGCGGCCGAAGCGGATCAGGACGTGGACGCGCATGGCCAGGAAGGCCTCCAGCCAGTCGGCCATCGGAGGGCTCTGGACGCGGAGCAGGTCGTCGGGGATGGCGGCTTCGAGCTGGGCGGCGGTGTCGAGGGCGACCTGCGACTGGCCGAGGAACATGGCGCCGTAGATCTTGAAGTGGTGGTTGTGCGCCCGGTAGAGGGTGTAGAAGTTCATCGCGCCGGACTGGCGGTGGTACTTCTCGTCGGCGGCGATCGCGTCACTGTTGGCCGAGACCACCTGGCGGTAGTCGCCGCACAGGACGTCGAGGTGGGAGGGCATGTGCAGCAGGTGCCCGGCGTCGGGCGCGAGGCGGCGCAGACGGTCGGCGACGGTGAGGGCCTGCTCCGGTGTCGGGGACATCTCCATCAGATGGAGGTACAGGTGCAGGATCCCTGGGTGGCGCACGCCGGCCTCGGTGGCGAGGGCACCTTCCAGCACGGCCCTGGCCTCCGTGGTTCGGGCGCCCTCGGCCGGCTGCCCGGTCTTGAGATCCCACAGCTGCCAGGGGGTGAGGTTCATCGCGGCGTCGGCGTGGAGGGTGGCGATGTCCGGGTCGTCGGGCGCCAGTTCGTAGACAACGCGCATCGCGTCGGCGTAGGGCTCGTTCCACACCGAGCAGTCCTCGACGGCCTGCGACTGCGGATAGCGGGCCCGCAGTGCGCCGATGAGGGCCTGCTCGACCGGGTTGGCGCGGGCGGCTTTCTCATGGGCCCGTTCCACCGCACCGTGCGTGCGTTCGACTGTTCGGACCAGTTCCTCGCCGTCGAAGAATTCCCAGGGCTTGTTGTAGTTCGGGCCGAGCGCGTAGGCGATGCCCCAATAGGCCATCGCGCACTCCGGATCGGCCTCGGCCGCCTTTGCGAAGCAGGCGACCGCCTCCTCGTGATGGAAGGCGTACGTCCACATCAGGCCGCGATCGAACCAGAGTTGAGCCTCGGGGGAGGACGTGGTGACGGGACGGCTGTGGGTACCGAGGTCGTAATAGTCGCCCATGGGTTTCTCCTGGGAAAGCGGCCGGAGCCGCGAGAGTAGCGGTTACGGACATTCCCTGGACTTCCGATCAATTCTCACATTTCCAGATTAGCGGTCCGCGCGGCGGACAAGGGCGCCGGTGCAGCTTCCCGCGCGCTGCTCTCGATCACCTCGGGCTACCCATGACCGCCACCGGGCATGGTTCAGGGCATGACTGACTTCCCGAGTTTTCCGCCCGGCTTCGTGTTCGGGGCCGCGACCGCCTCCTACCAGATCGAGGGTGCCGTGCAGGAGGACGGGCGTGGGCCGTCCATCTGGGACACCTACAGCCACACCCCCGGCCTGGTGGCGAACGGGGACACCGGTGATGTCGCCTGTGACCACTACCACCGGTATCCGCAGGACGTGGCGCTGCTGCGCGAGCTGGGCGTGGGCTCCTACCGGTTCTCGATCGCCTGGCCGCGGATCGTGCCGGACGGGTCCGGCCCGGTGAACGTCAAGGGGCTGGACTTCTACTCGCGGTTGGTCGACGAGCTCCTGGCGGCGGGGATCGAGCCCGCCGCCACGCTCTACCACTGGGACCTTCCGCAGGCCTTGGAGGACGGCGGCGGCTGGCGGGTGCGGGAGACCGCAGAGCGGTTCGGCGCGTACGCGGCCGTCGTCGCGGAGCGACTGGGCGACCGGGTGCCGCGCTGGATCACCCTCAACGAGCCGTGGTGCAGTGCCTTCCTCGGCTACTCCGTCGGCCGGCACGCCCCCGGCGCCCGC
The DNA here is from genome assembly GCF_040613555.1 of Streptomyces sp. NPDC006265. Taxonomy (NCBI): domain Bacteria; kingdom Bacillati; phylum Actinomycetota; class Actinomycetes; order Kitasatosporales; family Streptomycetaceae; genus Streptomyces; species Streptomyces sp. NPDC006265. Next base: position 4,825 of record NZ_JBEXSH010000200.1, on the reverse strand, counting down.
GAGGGCCACGGCGCGCTGGCCGCCGCCCACCACCTGCTGGTCGGGCACGGCCTGGCCCTACAGGCACTGAGGGCGGCCGGAGTCCGCGAGGCGGGCATCACCCTCAACCTCGACCACCACCTCCCCTCCACCCGCTCCCCCGCCGACGCAGCGGCCGTGACCCGGGCCGACACCCTGCACAACCTCGTGTGGACCGAGCCGATCCTCAGAGGCCGCTACCCGGCCGCCGAGGAGGACACCTGGGGCACGTTGATCACCGGTCAGAGCTTCCGCCGGGACGGCGACCTGGAACTGATCTCCCAGCCGCTCGACTTCCTCGGCATCAACTACTACCGGCCGATCGTCGTGGCCGACGCCCCGCACCGCGAGAGCGACCCGGCGCGGCGCCTCGCGACGGACAACCGGTACGAGGAGGTGCCCATGCCCGACGTGCGGCGCACCGCCATGGGCTGGGCCGTCGCGCCCCACACCTTCACCGACCTGCTCGTGGAGCTCAAGGAGCAGTACGGCGACGCCCTGCCGCCCGTCCACATCACCGAGAACGGCTCCGCGGAGGACGACGAGACGAGTCCCGACGGGGCCGTCCACGACCGTGACCGGGTCGCTTACCTGCGCGATCATCTCACTGCGCTGGGGGCCGCGATGGACGCCGGGGTGGACGTGCGCGGCTACTACGTGTGGTCGCTCCTGGACAACTTCGAGTGGGCCTTCGGCTACGACAAACGCTTCGGGATCGTCCGCGTCGACTACGCCACGCAGCAGCGGACACCCAAGGACAGCTACCACTGGTACCGATCCCTGATAGCCGCGCAGCGACGGTGACCGCGACGGCGGTGACGGCCCCGGTCAGATACTGGTCAGGAGCTGCGGGGCCAGGGTCTTGATCATGGTGTTGGTCCAGCGGAGCTGCCGGAGCGTCTGTGGGTGGCAGTCACCGGCCAGCGCCGGGAGCCGCTCGTCCCGGGTGGCCTGTGCCACCTGGGCGAGCATCTCCCAGTGGAGCGAGTTCCGTGCTGCCGCCAGGTGCAGGTCCCGTAGATCGTTCAGCAGGAGCAGTCCGGTCTCGGGACGCCGGCCGAGGGCTTGCGAGGCCTTCTCCCGGAGCGCGGCGAGCGCCCCGGGTGACGGGCGGTCGCGGGGGCCGGACAGGTCGAGGCCGTGGTCGCGCCCCACGTCGGCGAGACGGACGGCGTGTTCGCGGGACCAGCGGGCGACGTCCAGGGCGACGTGGTGGAACTCATGGTCGGCGCGGTGCCGTGCGGCGGCGGCCAACAGGTCCTGCTCCAGGTCGCGTTCGCCGTCGTGGAGGAGGCCCAGGGTGATGCCCGTTCCGGTCATGAGCTGCTCCCCTCCGTCTCGGTCCGTGCCGCGGTGTCGTCCGCGCGGCGGGTGACGAGGGTGACGCGGGCCGCGCCGGACTTGAACAGAGGCTGTTTGGACACCGGGTCCCAGTCGGTGACGGTGGTCTCGTTGGCGGCGCGGCCCGGGCCGCCGTCGGGCGGGCGGTGGCCCGCCGGGGTGTCCCAGTAGCCGTAGTGGAAGGGCAGGAACACCGTGCCGTCACGGATCGCGGTGGTGCGCAGCCGGGCCCTGATCGCCCCGCGCGGGGTCGTGACCTGCACCAGGTCGCCTTCGGCGAGCCCCTGGGCCGAGGCTTCGGCGGGCGAGATCTCCGCCCAGACTTCCGGCGCCGCGGCGTTCAGCTCGGGCGCGCGGGCGGTCTTGGTGCGGGTGTGGAAGTGGTACACCGTGCGCCCGGTGATCAGCTGGAGCGGGTAGTCGGCGGAGGTGGCCTCATGGGGCGGCAGGTACTCCGCGGCCTTGATGACCGCCCTGCCGTCCGGGTTGAGGGCCCGGTACTCGACGGGCTCCACGCCCGCCCCGGTGACCATGTCCCTGCCGTAGCTCTCTCAGGTGTCGGGGTGGGCGAAACCGATGCCGTCGGTGTAGAGGCGCGCGGTGCCGCCGGGGGTCTCGTCGGTGCAGGGCCACTGGATGCCACTGCCGCCACGCAGCCGGTCGTAGCTCAGGCCCGTGCAGTCGCAGGGGCACCCGGCGCTGCACCGCTGCCAGGCGGGGAACGCCGACTCGGGGTCGTGCCAGGTGATCAGCGGCCCTTCGTCCTGGTCGCGGAAGTCCATGCGGGCGGCGAAGTCGAGGAAGACGTCCAGGTCGGGGCGGGCCTCACCGGGCGGTTCCACGGCCTTCTCCGACAGGTGCACGGTGCGGTCGGCGTTGGTGAGCGTGCCGGTCTTCTCGCCCCAGGTCGCGGCGGGCAGCACCACGTCGGCGAGCTGCGCGGTCTCGGTGAGGAACAGGTCCTGGGCGATCACGAAGAGGCGCTCCCGGGCGAGGATCGACCGGATGCGGGACAGCTCGGGAAGGGACACGGCCGGGTTGGTGCCGGTGATCCACAGCATCCGGATCGAGCCCTGCTCGGCGTACCGGAAGATCTGTATCGCGTGGGTGGGCGGGGCGTAGTGCGGGATGGTCTGCGGTGTCACGTTCCACACGGCGGCCAGGTCGGCCACGTGCTCGTCGTTCTGCCAGTTGCGGAAGCCCGGCAGGTCTCCGTCCGCGCCGCACTCGCGGGTGTTCTCGGCGTTGGGCTGGCCGTTCATCTGGAGCGGACCGCAGCCGGGGCGGCCCAGCATGCCGCGGATCAGGTGCAGGTTGTTGACCTGGACGGCGGCCGCGGTGGCCTGGTGGGACTGGTAGACGCCCTGGAGGACGGTGGACAGCAGCCGCTGCGCGCCGCCGAGGATCTCGGCCGCGCGCTCGATCTGCGCGGCCGGCACGTCGCAGACCCCGGCCGCCCACCCGGGCGTGCACTCCTCGACCATGGCCGCGAGTTCCTCGGAGCCGACGGTGTGCGCGTCGACGTAGGACCGGTCGACGCCTCCGGTGCGGATGATCTCGTGCAGCAGCGCGTTCAGCAGCGCGACGTTCGTGCCCGCGCGGGGTGCCAGGTGCACGTCGGCCCGCCTGGCGACCTGGGTGTGGCGTGGGTCCACGCACACCAGGCGGGGCGGGTCGTCGCCCGCCAGGCGGTCCAGCAGGCGCATCCACAGCGCCGTCTGCGTCTCCGCCATGTTTTGTGCCCGAACAGGGCGACGGTGTCGGCGTGGTCGATGTCCTCGTAGGAGCCGGGCTGACCGTCGCAGCCGAAGGTCTCCTTCAGCGCCTCGGCGGCCGTCGCCGTGCAGAGCCGGGTGTTGCCGTCCAGGTGGTGGGTGCCGATGCCGGCGCGGGCGAGCACGGCCAGGGTGTAGTACTCCTCCACGAACAGCTGGCCGGTGGTGTGGAAGCCGATCGAGCCCGGCCCCTTGTCGTCCAGCAGGTGCCTGGTCCTGGACGTGATCCGGTCCATGGCCGTGTCCCAGTCGCACTCGACCAGTCGGCCGTCCTCGCGGACCAGCGGCCTGGTGAGCCGGTTTGGGGAGGCGTTGGCCTGCCAGCCGTAGAGGTCCTTGGGGCCGAGGCGCCCGCGGTTGACCCGGTCCGAGGCCCGGCCCCGCACGCCCACGATGCGGCCCTCGCGCACCGCGATGTCCATCGCGTCGGCGTTGGAGTGCAGCGGCGAGGCGGCCTGCACCCCCACCGCTCCACGTCCTGCTCGCCGAGCCCCGCCGCCAGGTGGGTGTCGGTCCGGGACGGCCAGGGCGCACCGGGCTCGTACGGCGTGCGTGAGCCCCAGACGTCCGCGATCCGGTCGGCCGAGGTGTCCACGGCCCCACCTCCCACAGAGGACGACACTGCCGTCTGCGGGTACCCATCCGGACGCCGGTGACTCAAAGCACCTGAACGGTCACAACTGGCACACAACCGGCAGGGTGCGGCAATCATCTTGTCGTTCGATCGTGGGCACCTTCGCCAGTGGGCTGGCACCGCCCAACTCCCGCTCCCTAGGATGTACTTCCTGTCCAGCCAGTCCGTTGGCGCGGCACCTTGCAGGGGGAACGATGCACTCCGAGAAGCAGCTGTCCACCGAGATCGACGCGACCGTGCCGACGGCAGCGCGCATGTACGACCACTACCTGGGCGGCAAGGACAACTACGCGGCCGACCGCGCCGCGTGCGAGGAACTCGACAAGGTCGTGCCCAGCACGCGCCGCCTGGCCCTGAACAACCGGCGCTTCCTTCAGCGGGTCGTGAAAACCCTCTCCGAGGAGTACGGCATCCGCCAGTACCTGGACCACGGATCCGGCCTGCCGACGCAGGACAACGTGCACCAGGTCGCCCAGCGCATCGACCCCACGACCCACGTGGTCTACGTCGACAACGACCCGATGGTTCTGGTCCACGGCCGTGCGCTGCTGGAGCAGGACGAGCGGACGACGGTCATCCACGCGGACCTGCGCGAGACCGACCAGATCTTCGGCCACGCCGACACCAAGCGGCTGATCGACTTCTCCGAGCCGGTCTGCGTGCTCTTCAACTCGGTCTTCCACTGCATCCCGGACAGCGACACGGACGGACCGCTGGCGGTGGCCCGCCGTGTGCGGGAACGGCTCGCGCCCGGCAGCTTCATGGTGATGTGCCAGCTGGTCAGCGAGGACCCGGAGGTCCGCGCTTTCGTCACGAACTTCATGGACCAGGCCACCCAGGGCAACTGGGGCCGCGTGCGCGAACCGAAGGACGTGCAGATGTACTTCGAGGGCCTGGAGATCCTGGACCCGGGGCTCGTGGAGGTGTCCACCTGGCGCCCGGACACCGAGGTGGCGCCCCGTCAGCTCACCCACGAATGGATCGAGTTCGGCGGCGTCGGCCGGATCCCGCTGAAGAAGTGACCACACCGATGCCTCGCGCGGGACGCTCGTCGTCC
>NZ_JBEXSH010000199.1:0-11553 GCF_040613555.1 Streptomyces sp. NPDC006265 | reverse complement strand
CCGCACCCGCGACCTGGCCGCCGATGCCCGCCACGACCCGACGGCCCGGCAGGCCCTGCGCCAGACGCTCACGCGACTGCCGGCCGCCCTGCGCGCCCGCCGCGCCCTGCCCCCGCACCTGGAACGGGCCGCCCGCATGCTGGACGGAGCACAGCCATGACCGACCCCCGCACCACCGTCGTCGTCATCACCCACAACCGCCGGCCCGAGCTGCTGCGCACCCTCGACCACCTCGCCGACCTCCCCGAACAGCCGCAGGTGATCGTCGTCGACAACGCCTCCACCGACGGCACCGCCGACGCGGTCTCCCGCCACCACCCGCGGGTACGGCTGCTGTGTCCCGGCCGAAACCTCGGCGCCGTCGGCCGCAACCTCGCCGTCCGCGAGGTCCGCACGCCCTACGTGGCGTTCTGCGACGACGACTCCTGGTGGAGCCCCGGCGCACTGTCCGGCGCTGCCGACCTGCTCGACCGGTACCCGGCACTCGCCACCGTCACGGCCCGCATCCTGGTCGAACCAGGAAGCACCGAGGACCCGATCAACGAGGAACTGCGCAACTCACCCGTGCCCGCTCCGGACTGGCTGCCCGGACCGGCGCTGGGCTCCTTCCTGGCCGCCGCCACAGTCCTGCGCACCGACGCCTTCCGCACCGCCGGCGGCTTCCACCCCCGGCTGTGGCTGGGCGGAGAGGAAGAACTGCTCGCCGTAGACCTCGCGGCGAACGGCTGGTGGCTCACCTACGCCGAGCACCTGACGGCCCATCACCAACCTTCGGTGGCACGGGACTCGACGCTGCGCCGGGCGCACGGCATCCGCAACACACTCTGGTTCACCTGGCTGCGCCGCCCGGTCGGACCCGCGCTGCGCCGCACCGTGTACCTGGCCCGCACGGTCCCCCGCGACACCGTGTCTCTACGGGCCTTCGCGGAGGCCGCGACCGCTGTGCCATGGGTACTGCGCGAGCGCCGGGTGCTGCCGACGGAGGTCGAGGCACGGATGCGGGTCCTGGAGGAGGCGCAGCAGCGCTCGGCAGCCCGCCGCTATGTGGGCTGATGGTGATCACCTCCTGCGAACGGGTGTCCCACGTCCCCTGGGGGGCAAGCGCTCAAGGCTCCGTCCAGCGACACAGCAACCGGAACGCCGCGTACAGCGTCACGGGCCAGACAGCGGCGAACGCCCAGATCACGCCGGGTTCGGAGGTGCTGACGCCGGACACCATGAGTCCGACGGACACCGCGAGCAGCAGGGCGACGCCCCACGGGCGCGGCGTGTAGGACACCAGGCGGTACAGCCTCGGCCTGCGGCTCCACCGGCTCAGCCTGACCCCGAGCGACGTGTAGAAGCCGATCGCCGGGGTGTTCCGGGCGAGGACCCACCACTCGAAGCGGTCGTACCCGTTGCGCCGGCAGGTCGCTGCGAGGGCGGCGAGCAGGGCCTTGCCGTACCCCGTGCCCCGGGCGTGCGGACGCACGTAGAGGTCCTCCAGGTGCATGCCGCGCGTGCCCGTCCAGGTCGAGAAGCGCGGGAACCACAGGGCGAAGCCCACGACCTCACCCGTGCCGTCGTCCTCGGCGATCAGCGCGAAGGAGGCCGGGTGCTCCCCGAACAGCGCCCCGCGCAGCTGCTCCTCGGTGGCCCGGGCCTGCTCCACGGCCCCTTCGTACGCGGCGAGTTCGCGGATCATCGTGCGGATCTCGGGGATGTCGTTCATGGTGGCGGACCTGATCATGGGCAGATCATGCCGTGCCGGACACCACCAGGTCCGCCCGCCCCCGGCTCGCCGCGACCAGTTCGGCGTTGCGCTCGTCCGAGCGCGACACCCAGGCCACCGCCTCCTCGTGCGTCTTGCCGAACTCCTCGTGGCGGGCGACCAGCCGGCGAACCCGCTCGCGCTCGGGCAGCTCGCAGAACCACACCTCGTCGAGGAGGGGGCGGATGCGCGCCCAGGCGCCGGTGCCCAGGAGAAGGTAGTTGCCCTCGGTGATGACCAGACGGGCCGTCGGCGGCACCGGGATCGCGCCCGCGAGCGGCTGCTCGAGGACCCGTTCGAAACCGGGCGCGTAGACGATGTCGTCGCCGGGACCGTCGCGCAGCCGCCACAGCAGGGCCGCGTACCCGGCCGCGTCGAACGTGTCGGGCGCGCCCTTGCGGTCCCGGCGGCCGAGGCGCTCCAGTTCGGCGTCGGCGAGGTGGAAGCCGTCCATGGGGACGTGCGCGACCCAGGGGTCACCGGTGCCGTTCAACTCCCGTACCAGGCGCCCGGCGAGCGTCGACTTGCCCGCGCCGGGGCTGCCCGCGATGCCGAGGATCGCGCGCCGGCCGCCCCGCGGGAGGGCCCGGGCACGGAGGACGAGGTCGTCGAAAGTGAGCGGCACGGAGAGAGTCTGCCACCCGGGACCGGGCTCGAACACCGGGCGCCTCGCACCCCTCGCGCCCCCGGCGTGTGGCGTGCGCCACTCACTGGAACATCTCCGGGTGGGGAACCGGTCCTGTATGACGCAGCTCGGTCTCCCCGAAGACATCCACGCCTGCCTGTTCGACCTCGACGGAGTCGTCACCAAGACGGCCGTCGTGCACGCGGCCGCCTGGAAGGAGATGTTCGACGCCTTCCTGCGCGCGCGGGACGGCGCGGAGTACCGGCCGTTCGAAGCGGCGGACTACGACGAGTACGTCGACGGGCGGCCACGCGCCGACGGGGTGCGCACCTTCCTCGCCTCCCGCGGCATCGACCTGCCGGACGGCGGCCCGGACGACCCACCGGGAGCCGAGACCGTGCACGGACTCGGCAACCGCAAGAACGAGCTGGTCCTCGAGAAGATCCGCACCGACGGCGTCGAGGCCTACGACGGCACCCTGCGCTACCTGGAGGCCGTCCGCGCGCACGGGCTCAGCACGGCGATCGTATCCTCCAGCGCCAACTGCCGTGACGTACTCCGCTCGATCGACGCCGAGCACTTGTTCGACGTACGGATCGACGGCGTCGTCGCCGCGGAGCGCAGACTGCCCGGCAAGCCGCACCCCGACACGTTCCTGGCCGCCGCCGAGGAGCTCGGCGTCGCCCCCTCCGAAGCGGCCGTCTTCGAGGACGCCCTGGCCGGCATGGACGCGGGCCGCACGGGCCGCTTCGGATACGTCGTCGGCGTCGACCGGGTCGGGCAGACCGACGCGCTGTACCGGCACGGCGCCGACGTCGTGGTGAAGGACCTCGCCGAACTGGGGGAGACCGAGTGATCACGCAGCGGGCGTACAACGTCGAGCCCTGGACCGTACGCGAGACGGAGCTCAACCTCGACGTCCTGGCGCAGAGCGAGTCGGTCTTCGCCCTGTCCAACGGCCACATCGGCTGGCGCGGCAACTTCGACGAGGGTGAACCGCACGGCCTGTCCGGCTCCTACCTCAACGGCGTCCACGAACTGCATCCGCTGCCCTACGCCGAGGCCGGTTACGGCTACCCGGAGTCCGGCCAGACCTCCATCAACGTCACCAACGGCAAGGTGCTGCGCCTCCTGGTCGACGACGAGCCGTTCGACCTGCGCTACGGGCGGCTCGTCACCCACGAGCGGACCCTCGACCTGCGGCGGGGCGTCCTGGAACGGGTCTGCGAATGGACCTCACCGGCCGGCTCGACCGTCCGGGTCCGCTCCACGCGCCTGGTGTCCCTCACCCAGCGCGCGATAGCCGCCGTCGCCTACGAGGTGGAACCCGTCGACAGCCGGACCCGCGTGGTTCTCCAGTCGGAACTCGTCACCAACGAGAGCCTGCCCGAGCCGGACGGCGACCCGCGCGCCGCCAAGGCGCTGAAGTCGCCGCTGGAACCGGAGGAGGACCTCGCCACGGGCAGCCGACTGCGCCTGGTCCACCGCACGCGCCGCAGCGGCCTGCGGGTCGCCGTGGCCGCCGACCACACCGTCACCGGCCCCGAACGGACTACCACGAGCAGCGAGTCCAACGTGGACGTGGCCCGGCTGACCATCACCTCCGTGCTGGAGCCGGGGGAGCGGCTGCGCGTGGAGAAACTGGTCGCGCACGGCTGGTCCGGCGTCCGCTCCCGGCCCGCGATGAGCGACCAGGTCGAGGCGGCTCTGGCGGCGGCCGGGCACAGCGGCTGGCAGGGGCTCCTGGAGGACCAGCGGGCCTGCCTCGACGACTTCTGGGCTCGTGCCGACGTCGAGATCGACGGCGACGAGGAGATCCAGCAGGCCGTCCGCTTCGCCCTCTTCCACGTCCTCCAGGCCGGTGCCCGCGCCGAACGGCGCGCCATCCCCGCCAAGGGACTCACCGGCTCCGGCTACGACGGCCACGCCTTCTGGGACACCGAGGCGTTCGTCCTGCCGCTGCTGACGTACACCGCGCCGAAGTCCGCCGCCGAGGCCCTGCGCTGGCGCCTCGACACCCTGCCCGCCGCCCGGCGGCGCGCCGCCCAACTCGGTCTGCGGGGCGCCGCGTTCCCGTGGCGGACCATCGAGGGCTCGGAGGGCTCCGCCTACTGGCCGGCCGGCACGGCGGCCTTCCACGTCGGCGCCGACATCGCCGACGCCGTCGTGCGGTACGTGGCGGTCACCGGCGACGAGACCTTCGAACGCGAGGTCGGTGTGGAGCTGCTCGTGGAGACCGCACGCCTGTGGCGCTCCCTCGGCCACCACGACGACCGGGGCACCTTCCACATCGACGGCGTCACCGGACCGGACGAGTACAGCGCCATCGCCGACGACAACACGTACACCAACCTCATGGCCCGGGCGAACCTGCTGGCCGCCGCCGACGCCTGCAAACGTCACCCCGACGAGGCAGCGCGGCTCGGAGCCGACGAGGAGGAGCGGGCCGCCTGGCGGGACGCCGCCGAGGCCATGAACGTCCCCTTCAACGAGGAACTCGGCGTGCACGAGCAGCACGCCGGCTTCACCCGCTACCAGCGCTGGAACTTCGCCGGCACCGGACCGGACCAGTACCCGCTGATGCTCCACTTCCCCTACTTCGACCTGTACCGCAAACAGGTCATCAAGCAGGCGGACCTGGTGCTGGCGATGTACACCTGCGGCGCCTTCTTCGAGGAGTTCTTCGACGAGGAGCAGATCGCCCGCAACTTCGCCTACTACGAGCCGCTGACCGTCCGCGACTCCTCCCTGTCCGCCTGCGTCCAGGCCGTCATGGCCGCCCGGGCCGGCCATCTCGACCTGGCGAGCGACTACACGGCCGAGGCCGCGCTGATGGACCTCGGCGACCTGGAGCACAACACCCGCGACGGCCTGCACATCGCCTCGCTGGCCGGTACCTGGATGGCGCTGGTCGCCGGGTTCGGCGGCATGCGGTGCAGCGACGGCGCCCTGCGGTTCGCGCCCCGCCTGCCCGAGCGCTACAGCCGGCTCGCCTTCACCGTGGGCTTCCTCGACCGGTGGCTGCGCGTCGAACTGACCGCCGACCGGGCGACGTACACCCTGAACTCCGGCATGCCCCTGACCATCCGGCACCACGGCACCGAGCTGACGGTGAGCGAGGTCGCCCCCGTCTCCCGGCCCATCCCCGACCTGCCCCATCGTCCGGCCCCGAGCCAACCCCCGCACCGCGCCCCGAACGCCCGCTGACCCACTCCCCGGGTCAGGCACTTGGCCGAGTTCCGCCCTGCACGCCCACGCCCCGCGGGTTAGCTTGATCGTGTTATCGATCAACGGGGTAAGGGGCGGAACATGGCCGATGGCGCGAACGCCATCCTGGTACGACGGCGAAAACGCGAACAGACGCCCGGGCCGCGCACCACCCGCTGGACGCGCGGCAACCGCCCCTTAGCCGCCCTGGCCGCCGTCTTCACCCTCGCGCAGCTTGCCCTGGTCCGGCCCGTCCTGGGCCTCGGCTGGGACGAGATCGTGTACGTCAGCCAGGTCACCTCGCACCATCCCGCGGCGTTCTTCAGCGCCCCCCGTTCCCGAGGCGTCTCCCTGCTGGTCGCGCCCGTCGCGTCCTGGTCGCCGTCCGTCCCCCTGCTGCGCGTCTACCTCGCCCTGCTGTCCGGACTCGCCCTCTACCTGGCCCTGCGCGCCTGGCGCGGCCTGTTCCCGGCCCGCGTCCTGGTCGTCGGCGGGGCCCTCTTCGCCTCCCTGTGGATGACGCTCTTCTACGGTCCGCAGGCCATGCCCAACTACTGGGTCGCGATCGGTGCCCTGGTCAGCGTCGGCTGCTTCCTGCGGATGCGGGCGGAACGTTCCTCCCTCAGGACTCTGTGGGGTCTCGCGGCGGGCGGCGCGCTCATGGCCTGGATGCGTCCCACCGACGCGGTCTATGTGGCCGTGCCGCTGCTCGTCCTCGCCCTGGTGCGCCGCCACTGGCGACTCCTGCTCGTCCTCGCGGCAGGCCTCGCGGCGGGCGCCGTGCCTTGGGTGATCGAGGCGTACCTGAGCCACGGGGGCCTGGGGGCGCGGCTGGCGGAGGCCTCCCGGATCCAGGGCGGACTGGGCTGGCACATCGCCGTCGACGACCAGCTGCGCAGCCTGGGCGGACGGGCCCTGTGCCGGCCCTGCACCGGCTCGATGCCCACCCCCCTGGTCACCTTCTGGTGGTTCACCCTGCCCGTCCTGGCCGCCCTCGGGCTGGCCGTCGCGGCCCGGGCCCGGCGCCTGGAACAGACCCTGGTCCCGCTGGCCTGCGCCACCACGGCCGCGCTGCCGTACCTCTTCATGATCGGCTACGCGGCCCCGCGCTTCCTCCAGCCGGCCTACGCGCTGCTCGCGATCCCGGTGGCGGACGCACTGTGGCATCTGGTCAGAGGCGCGGGCGGATCATGGCGCCCGGTGGCCGCCCCGCTGGTCGCGCTCGTCCTGGCCGGGCACCTCGCGGCGCAGCTCGCCGTTCTGGACGGTGCCGTGTCCCGCAACACCGAGAGCCGCCGAGACTGGGGCCGCACCGCCGACGCCCTGCACCGGCTCGGTGTCCGCCCGCCCTGCCTGCTCACCGGCCACGAGGCCATCCCGATCGGCTACTACACCGGCTGCTCCTCTGGAGCGACGTCCGGAAACAACGAGAACATCACCGTGGCCGGCGTCCGGCGCACCGCGGACCGTCTCCCGGTCGCCCACATCGCACCGGCCGGCGGCACCCCGCCCCGCTACGCCACCTCCTGGCCCGTCCACCGGATCTCGGACCTGGACGTCCGTGTCGCGCCGCGCCCCTGACGCCGTACGGCGCGTTTCCCGCCCGCCCCGGCTCAGGTAGGAGTCGGTTGACGGTCACGATCGAGGGGGGGGACGGCATGGCGGCGAGCGAACACGAGGGCAGGCTGGGGGAGGAGTTCTTCACACCGGGCTCCTCGTCCTTCACGGAGTTCCTGGCGGCCCACCGCCCCGAGCTGCTGAGCACCCGGCGGGTCCTTCCCGACGGTGTCCGCGCCGCGGGCGCCCCGCACGGCACGACCGTGCCGGCCCTCACCTACCGGGACGGCGTGCTCATCGCGGGCGACCGGCGGGCCACGATGGGCAACCTCATCGCCCAGCGTGACCTCGAGAAGGCCGCCACCGAGATCGCCCTGCTGGTCCTGGCCGGCTCCGGCGCCGCCTCCTGACTGCCCTGGTACGCGATCCTGTGCCTGCCCGTCCTGTTCGCCGCGGGGTTGTGCCTCCTGGACACCATCGACGGCTCGTTCATGAACTTCGCCTACGGCTGGGCCTTCTCCAAGCCGGTCCGCAAGGTCTACTACAACCTGACCATCACCGGCCTGTCCGTCGCCGTGGCCCTCCTCATCGGCACGGCCGAACTCCTCGGTCTCCTCGCCGAGCGGCTCGGCCTGCACGGCCCGTTCTGGGACTGGATCTCCGGCCTGGACCTCAACATCCTCGGCTACGCGGTCGTCGCCCTGTTCTTCGCCACCCGGGTGGTGGCGAAGAGTGGTGTGGCGGGCCGGGCGCATCGAGGAGAAGTGGTCGGGGGACCTGGCCGTGCCGGAGCGTGGCGTCAGTCCATGACGGCCATGGCGTAGGCGAGCGCCAGGATCACCGCAAGGCCGACGGCGGCCACCGCGAGCACGACCGCACCGAACAGACACGTCACCACGGACATCCCCATCCAGGCGACCCGGCGCGCGCGTTCGGCCTCCCGGACCACGTCGCCGTCCTCGTACCAGCCGTCATCAGCCATGCCACCCTCCCGGCGGGGAGACTGCAACCGGGCGCTCAGGCCCCCGGCCGCAGCTCCTTGTGCCACTTGGTGATCTGCTTCTCCGCATCGCCCGTGTACGACCACGGCGTGCGGGTCGCGCGGGACCCCAGCATGCCCAGCAGGATGCCCGCGATGTCCCTGGCACCCGCCGTGCAGGCCGCGTGGGCCAGGTAGTTGAAGTCGCGGAGTTCGGCGGGCGCGATCCCCGTCTCCGTCCGGCCCATGACCCAGCGCTGCCAGGTCCGCCGCAGATCACTCGCCGCACCGTCGTGGTTCCAGTGCTGTGAGAGGCCCACGGCGGAGTGCCTGCCCTGAGCCGCGGCCAGGGCGAAGCGGTACTCCTCGACCCGGGCGTACTGCACCAGCACCGGCAGCGGACAGCCGGGCGGTGCCACCCCGGCCGCGTCCCGGGCGAAGTCGTACATCAGGCCGTGCGTGCCGTGCCAGCGCGCCGAGTAGTAGTGCAGCACCTGGAGGTGCCCCTCGATGCTGTACGGGTCGCGCCCGTGCAACTCGTCCCACCAGCGCCCCAGTTCCTGCCGGCGGACCCCCGACGGGTACAGACGCGCCACCGAGATCAGCGACACCCACGGCGTCGGATCCTCCGGGTACGCCTCCGCCGCCGTCAGGCAGGCCAGCACCGCGGAGTCCACGCGATGCTGGTCGATCGGCACGCCACGCCCCGCCGCGATGGCCACGTTGAAGGTGCGGGCCGTCTCCGTCGCCGCCCGCAGCACCAGCGCGTCGGCGCTGGGCGCGTCCGCGGAGAGCCAGGACTCCACCGTCGAACTGCCCGCGCACACCTGCGCGAGCTGCCGTACGCGGTGGCCTCGGGCCGCCCAGTCGCGGCCGGTGGCGCCCAACAGGTCCCGCAGCCCCTGCCAGCGGCCGATGACGACGTCCTGACGGGCGGAGGTGAGATCGGAGTCCCCGCAGTCGGGGTCGAAGTCGGGAGTGAAACCACGTCTGAAACTGCCGCGCGCCATGGGAGTCCTCCTCAGAAGTCGGTGGAGAGACCCTCGTGGACGCGGGCGTGCGCGTCCTGTTCGTCGGGCACGTAGTCCGTCTCGACCGCGCGCGAGGCGTCCAGTTTCGCGGGCCGGTAGTAGTCGCTGCCCTGCCTCCAGTACCAGAGCATCGGGATCAGCCCGACCGCCAGCCCGCCGATGCCGATCGAGATCGCGGCGCTGCTCAGCTCGCCCAGCGACTCCATGAACACCCAGAACATGAACAGGGCGCCGCACAGCGGCCACAGGCCGCCGAAGAGGAAGTTGGCCGGGGACTTCAGCAGCATCTTCCGGTACGCGACGACCACCGCGAGTCCCGCGAGACCGTAGTAGACCGCGATCTGCAGACCGATCGCCGAGATGGCGTCGGAGAGGATGTCGCCCACCGAACCCAGGGCGTTGGAGGCGATGAACATCACCAGCGCCACCGACCCGACCACCACGATCGCCACCCAGGGCGTGTTCCACCGACGGTGCACCCGGCCCAGCGCCGACGGCATCGTACGGTCCCGTCCCATCGCGAACAACGAGCGCGTGACCTGGATCAGCGTCGTCTCCAGCGTGGCGATGGTGGACAGCATCACGGCCACGATCAGCAGCTTGCCGCCCCAGCCCGGCCACACCTCCTCACCGAGCACCGCCAGCACGTTCGCGTCGTTCTCCTCGATCTGCTTCGAGGACAGGATCACGTTTACCGCGATGGTGAACACCTCGAACAGCAGGAAGACGATGCCCACCCCGATCAGTCCCGCGAGGCCCGTCGTACGGCGGCTGTTGCGGGTCTCCTCGCTGAGGTTGCTGGTGACGTCCCAGCCCCAGTAGTAGAAGGCGGCGATGAGAGCGCCCGAGGCGAAGCCGGCCATGCCGTCGAAGTGGGAGAAGCCGAGCCAGGACCAGTCGAAGGCGCGGGCGTTGTCCGTGTGGAAGAAGGCGAGCACCGCGAACAGCGCCAGGATGACCAGCTCGACACCGGACATGATCATCTGTGCCCGCACCGTGAGCCGGGCGCCGCCCAGAACCACGCCCAGCATGACGACGAACCAGGCCGCGCCGACCACCGTGGACAGCGCGGTGCTGTCCGCGAGTGTGTCGTCGAAGAGCGCCAGCGTCATCGACCCGGCGGGCAGCGAACCGGCCACCATGAAGATCGTCGCCGAGATCACCAGCGCCCAGCCACTGATGAAGCCCAGGAACGGGTGGAGCGTGCGGCCCACCCACGAGTAGCTGGCACCCGCGTTGACGTCGATCCGGCCGAGGTAGCTGAACGCCAGCGCGATGCCCAGCATGGGTATCGCGCAGTACAGCAGAGCGGCCGGACTGGCCAGTCCCACCGAGCCCACCAGGACGGCGGTGGTCGCGGCCAGCGAGTACGCCGGTGCGCTGCCTGCGACGGCCATCACCACGGTGTCGAACGTGCTGAGGACGTTGGCCTGCAGCCCTCTGCCCCTGCTGTAGCTCATGGATGCGCTGCTTTCACTTGTGCACGACCGGAGGCGGGCAGGCCGTCCCGGAGTCGGGGGGCGGGGGTGGAGCTCGCCGCCGGACAGAGGTGGGTGGCCTCGGGCCCGGGAGCGATGAAAAAGGGGTGGTGGATGCCGTGTTGCCGCCGCGTCGGCAGTCGGTCACACCCTGTGTGCGAGTGATGATAGCCCCACTCCTTGACCTTTCAAGCTTGACCGGTGGGTAATGTGCGCGCACGGCCCGGGGTTTTGACTGCCGTCGGCCTGCGAGGCGTTCGGTTCGTCACCCCGGCCGCGGACATCCGCCGAGGTTAGAGACCGCGTAACGGGAAACGCGGAACGGACAGCACAGACGAACGAGTCGACGCAGCGCGACAGGGAGGCAGGAGTGATGGGCACGGAACCGACGCGCCCCGACCCGATGGCGGACGACGCGTACCAGCCCACCGGGACCAACGAGGAGCAGGAGGACGCCGCGCCGCTGGACCTGCAGGACGCCGTCGGCGAACGGACCTACGACGACACCCTCGACGAGGGCTACTCCCCGCCGGAGAAGCCCCTCGGCGTCACCAAACGCGGCACCACCGCCGAGGAGCAGCACGAGGGCGAGACCCTCGACGAACGGCTGGCGCAGGAGATCCCCGACGTGTCCGCGGAGCCGGTCGGGGACGGCGTGGGAGACACCCCGGACGGCGACGGCGAACCGGTGGACCCCGAAGCGGGCACCACCCGCGCCGGCCGCCTGGTCGCCCCGGACGAGGGCGCCCACGCCGACACCACGAAGGAGACCGTCGCATCCGACGTCGGCATCGACGGCGGAGCGGCCGGCGCGGAGGAGGCCGCCGTGCACGTGGTGGAGGACGACGACACCCTGCCCGAGGACGACGGCCGGGTGTGACCCGCCCGCCGGGCGTACCGAAGGCCACCGGACCGGACGCGAGAGC
>NZ_JBEXSH010000198.1:0-11582 GCF_040613555.1 Streptomyces sp. NPDC006265 | reverse complement strand
GGGAAGGAAGGGCAGGCCACGCTCCCACGGGTAGGACACGACCGTCGACGGCACGGTGGACGTTCGCGGCGTCGGCGACCCCGTGTGGTTGATGACGCACTGGCGTTGCTCGCTGTGGCCCAGCGACATGCCACCGGCGGCGAGCGCGTCTTCGCCCCGCACGGCCGCAAGCTGCACGCGCTGCCGGTGTGACGCACACGCCGGACGGCCCGCAGGTGGTCGGCACCATGTGAGCCGACCACCTGCCACGCACTACCCGGGTGACGCGATCACAGCGGACTCCCACGGACCCGGGGCGTCACCCTCCAGCTCCCCGACCGGTGGGCGCGAGCGTGCCTACGCCGACGCGGGCAGCGCGGGGAACACGACCACCGAGCCGTCGTCGTCGCGGGCGATCTCGATCGCCACGTCTGTCGCGCGGCTGTCGACCACGACGCCGTCGCCCAGCTGGTGAATCCGGTGTGCCGCCCGCATCAGGCGATCGACTTCAGCCGTTGTGAAGACGGGCCGCAATCCGTTCGTACGGGCCAGTTCCAGCCCCGACAGGCGGACCAGGACGCCGGCGATGCTCGCCTCCAGTGCGTCAAGGCGGTGCTGGTCGCGCTTGAGGGCGCGAGTGAAGTTCTCGAACAGGTTGCCCGGGTCGCTCTGAGCGTGCTCGACGGCCTGCAGGACGACGACCCGCCGCTTCAACGAGATGGCCAGTGTGGCGAGCTCGAGGTGCGCGCGGAAGATGCCCCCGTGATCGTCGATGCCGGGAAACGACTTGGTGAGCGTGCCCAGCTCGACGGCCTTGCCCTCGGGGAGCTTGTCGAGCGCGCTCTGCCATTGGGCAAGGCGGCGGTCGGCGGCGCCGAGCGCAGAGTTGATGGCGTGCACTGCAGAGTCCAGGCCCAGCGAGACGCCGGGCCTGCCCTGGTCGAGCAGGATGGCGGTGGCCTTGTCGATGGCGTCGCGGCAGCCGTCGAGTTCGCTGTGCTCGTCCATGAGCTTCTGCTCGTGCAACTGTTCCAGCAGCTCCGTGATGTGCTCGATGGCCTGCTGACGTCTGCTGTCGGCCTGTGCACTCACTCCCACCGCGACGGCCATGAGGACGAGCGGCGCGGCCACGGTGAGCATGGCACTGCCGCCGACCGCCACACCGGCCGTCGCACCGGCTCCACCCACCGCGCCCGCTGCCGCCGCTTGACCGGCCGGCACGAACGTCGCGGCGCCGGCGATCTTCCCCGCCGAGTCCACCAGCGGGCCGCGGATGCAACCGGCCGCCCCCTTCGCCGTCATCGGGCGAAGGATGCCCTGACCGAACTGGGCGGCGACCTTGGCCGGAATCACCATGCGGTACAGGCCTTCGCCGGCCGCCGTCGTCGTGGCCGAGGCTGAGGAGCCCCGCGCCGATTGCGTGATGAGCTGCGACAGGTGCTGCGCCAAGGGACTCGCGGCGTCCAACGGAATTCCCCGGCCGCGGTCGAACTGTTCGGGCAGCGGGTGCGCCTCGAGCGTGGCGATCGGCTCCTCGGCCAGGACGGCCAGGACACCGCGCAGTTCAGCCAGGCGCTCAGCCGTCATCGGCCCGTCTCCGGTTACTGCGGGCACCCGGACGTCCCCGGTCGCCAGCATCCACACTGGAACGGTTCCCTTGCGGTCGTCAGTCATCGTCTCCCCCTTTTCCTCCGGCACAGCCTACGGTCGGCGTCCGGCAAGAACGTCATGAATCTCATCAACGGGTCAGGCGCGGGATACCGGCCGCCCTACCAGGGACCAGGGACCTCACGTTCTCCAGCAGCGCGTGCAGCAGCTTCGGTTCACCGTCGGCGGTGCGTGCCGCCTCGGCATACGTCGGTCCGTGCTTGCCGTCCGCATACCCATCGCCCTGCGCGATCAGTTCCTGGCGGCGGGTGTTCCAAGCGGGCCAGTCGTCCCTGAGGTAGGTGTCGAGGTCGTCCTCGAAGAGGGTGTGGGTCGCCTCACTCACGCTCGCGGGGCTGGCTTCGGCGGTCATTCCCAAGTAGCGGAGGATCTTCGTGTTCTTGGCGACCGATTCCCGAAGGGCCGCGGCCTTCTTCTCAGTGTGGGCGTCGGCTACCTTCCGGGGCCCGGTGTCCGCGTCGAAGACGAGGTGGCAGCGTACGCCGAAGCCGGTGAGGACGGCGTGGCAGAGGATCATGTTGCCCTTGCCCTCGGCGTTCACGACGCAGATGCCTTCAGCGCCGAGGCTGAAGCCCTGCCGCTCTGCGAAGGCCAGGAGGACGCTCTCGTCCGTGGCGCCCTCGACCAGGACGGCGATGTCGGCGAACAGCGCCTCGGCAAGCTCCTTGACGTACCTCGTGGCCCCACGGCGGGCGATGGACTTCTCCGGTACATGGCCGTCGAGGGTCTGCCGCAGCTTCGTTTCGGTGAGGGCGCGCAGACGCACCTCCGGGTGTTCGCCGCCGCCGACCCGGTACAACCTGCGGACCTGCTGGTAGTCGCTCGGGTCGATGAACACGGGGCTGTGCGTCGCGTACATCACCTGCGTCTGGTCCTCGGCCGATGCGACCAGGCTCCGCAGCACCTGCGCGAACACCCGTGTCTGCGCCGGGTGCTGGAAGAGCTCGGGCTCCTCGATGGCCAAGCACAGGGAACGCGTGCCGTTCTCGGGGCGGCGGCACTCCGAGAGGTACCTCAGCGCCGCGATGATCAGCGCACGCTGGAATCCGTGCCCCTGGCGGCGGACCGGTGTCAGAGCCGCTCCGTCACGGATGTTGACCGCGAACGCGGTCCTGGTCCGCTTGGGCACCTGGGCAGTCGGGGTGACGACGACGTCCCGACCGGTGGTGAACCGGCCGACCTCTGCGGACAGGGCGCCGGACAGCCTCGTGAGCACCGGCTCGTAGATCTCCTTGTGTACCTTCTCGCGGGCCGCCTGGGCGTCCTCGTCGATGGCAGTGAACTGGGCTTCCGCCTCCGAGCGGTCGACCGCGTGCTCGAGGATCCGCCCCACCACGGACGCCTTGTTGTCGTCGGTCTCCTCGTAGGCCCGCAGATCGGCCGAGATGAAGACGAAGTCGATCAGCTTGCCGAGCAGTCCCTGGCCGGCGAAGCCGAAGAAGTGCGTGCCTTCCACCTCGGCCTCGGCGAGCCGGTCCCGGTTCCTGGCCTCCCAGGACCGCATCTCCGCTTCGGCGGCGTCCCAACTGCGCACGGCGGGCAGGCCGAGTCCGGGGTCCTGGTCACGTAAAGCCTTGTACGCGGCCGTCTTCTCCCGGTTGCCGGCGCCCTCCCGGATCCGCTCGAAGGGCGGATAGGCCAGGGCCTTGCCCGTGATCCGGTCCTCTCCGTTCTCCCAGGTACGCCAGATGCTCAGGGTCTCCAGTCCGTCGGGCGCGTAGTGGCCGAGCGCGGACCGGTCGGAAGCGGTGAGGCCGTCGAACTCGACCTCCACGCGGATCCGCTTCGCCGCCGCCGCGGAGTGCACGTCCTCCTCGCTGAGGATGCCGCCCTTCTCACCGTTGAAGAACCAGTCCAGCGCACGCAACACGGTGGACTTGCCGACACCGGTCGGGCCGATGAGTGAGGTGATCGAGTCGAAAGAGACGTCGAGGCTGCGCAGACAGCAGAAGTTCTCGATGCGAACGTGCTTGATCTTCATGGTCTTCCCGAGGAGTGACGGTGTGGCACTCCCGGGGCAGCGAGGCGTCGAACAGGCAGTGACGCCAGGGCACTTCGGATTCACCCGGGCATGAGGGACAGGTGCTTCCGGCGATGCCCCTGAGACACCACCGAAAACACGAGTACTCAAACATGCCCATGAAAGCACTGTCAATCGAAAGTGATGGATGTGCGCAGCCGCTCGTGCGCGTGTGTGCGCGTGGACATCGGCGGGGTCAGACCGCAGTGGCGCCCGCCTCGGTCAGGAACGTGCTCGGTGCGCCCGACCAGGACACGGCGAGGCTGTCCCGCGCCCGTGTGCAGGCCACGAAGAGCAGGCACCGCTCAGACATCATGTCCATCTCATGCTGCTTGGGATCCACCTCGGATGGTGTGACCGCCTTGGGAAAGGGCAGCGCCTCGTCGTTGACTCCGATCACCGCGACGCAGCGGAACTCCAGGCCCTTGAACGAATGCATGGTTCCGATTCGCACCTGCGCGGCGTCCTTGGTGGCGGTGTCGGCGCGCAGGGTGGCCGCGGGGATCCCGGCGTCTTTCAGGCGAGCCACGGCTCTCGCGCACGTCTTCTTGAAGCGGGCGCTCACCCCGATCTCCCCGGCCCCGACACCAGCGTCCATCCACGCCCGCACCTGGTCGACCAGCGCGTCCAGTTCAGCCTCCTCGCTCGCCGCGCCCCTCACAGCGGGCCCGTCGCCGTGGAGGGCGGAGCGGTAGCCGAGCAGGGTGTCGTTGCGGCCCTCGTCCTGCAGCTGGGCGATCGGGCGGCCGATCAGCAGGGCGGTGGACCAGCGCAGGATCTCCTGGGTGCTGCGGTAGTTCTTGCGCAGCTTCACCGACCGGCCGGCCACCTTGATGCCGAGCGACTTCAGCGACACCTTCGAGTCGTAGATGCGCTGGTGCGGGTCGCCCGCGATGAACAGATCGTCCGGACGGGTCGGCGCGGCAGCACGCAGCAGCCGCCACTGTGCCGGGTGCAGGTCCTGCGCCTCGTCCACCACGACATGCCGGTACGGCGGCCCCTTCTCCTCCAGCAGCCGTGCCGCCTCCACGCACGTCTGCAGCCAGGTGCGAGCCCCGTCCGCGGCGAGGTCGGCCGTGAACCGCTCGACCGTCTCCCACACCAGCGGCCGCTCGGCGGCCGTCAGCCGGCTGCCCCGTCCCCGCCGGTCCGCCGCCTCGTACTCGGCCAGGGTGGTGATGCCCTGCGCCAGGACGACATGCCGGTACTCCTGGGCGAGGAACTGCGCGCTGCCGGTGAAGCCCGTCGCCTTGGCGGCCTTGCCCCAGCGGCTCACCTCCTGGTTGTTCATCAGCGGCCGCAGCGGCACCGCGCCCGGCGCCTCCGCGACGACCCGGTTCGCGAAGCCGTCGACGGTCGAGATGTCCACGCGCTCGCGCAGCTCCGGGGCGTCCACCAGGGACTCCAGACCCGCCCGGAGCGCGTTGACGAGCGCGTTGGTGTAGGTGGTGAGGAGGATGCGGTCGCCCTCGCGCAGGTGGCCGAGCAGGTGCTTCACCCGGTGCAGCGCGACGACGGTCTTGCCGGTGCCGGGACCGCCCGTGACCTGCGCGGGACCCGAGTACGACGCGCGGTAGGCCACCTTCCGCTGCGAGGGGTGCAGGAACACCCGCCAGGCCGCGAAGGGCTTCTCGAGGATGTCCCGCAGCTCCTCGGGAGCCGACACCAGCGCGATCCGGGCCCGGCTGTGGTGGATCGCCGTCTCGTAGTCGCCCGTGTCCACCGGCTGCGTGGACGCCTGCAGGGCGGGGGCCACGATGTCCTGCCAGACCTCCTCGACCGTGCAGCCCGCGGAGAGGTACTGCAGTACCTCCCGCTGGTCCTGCGGCAGCAGCGGCGCGAAGACGTCCAGCTGCTCCTGGTCGACCAGCGACCGGGCCTGCCGCAGCGTCTCGTCGTCGATCCCGAGCGCCTTCAGGTCACCGTCGGTGAACTTCGCGAAGAGCCGGGGCTTGGGTGAGGACTGAGCCACCCGCTCGTACGCCGGCGTGATCTCGTCCAGGGTCGCCGCGTCCCGGATCTCGACGGCCCGCGTCACCTCGTTGATGCTGGACTTCTGCTTCAGTGCCCAGGCGATGGCCTTGTCGTGCGGCATCACCCGCAGCAGGACGAAGGTGTCACCGGAGGGCGGCGCCAGCACGACGCCGCGCCAGAACTGGTCGATGCGGATCGTCCGGATCTGCTTGTCCTTCGCCTTCACCAGGCTTTCCAGTTTCAGCCCCGGGTCCTTGAAGAGCTGATCGAGGGTGAGCCGGCTGAACTTCTCCCAGGCATCCATCACCCCCTTCCGGACCGGAGGCTGGAGCTTGGGCAGCTCGGCGAAGAAGCCGATGTCGAAGGCGAGCTGAGGCATGCGGGGATCCTAAAGTCCAGGTGGGCAGCGGTGCGGGCGAAGGCCGAGTCAGCCGGACGAACCCGGGCCTTCGCCGTCGAGATCCAGACGGATCACGGCCAGTGTCTCGGCGACCTCGGCGGTCAGTTCGTCGTCAGGGCCGTACACCACACACAGGTCAGCGTGCAGCGGCTCCAGGACCTCGACGGCGGCGGAGGCCCGCTGCTGCGCGAGCAGCAGCATGCCGATGTCGCGGCGCAACTCCACCGCGTTCTCGCTCACGTCGCCGTCGACGGCGCGTACGGCGTCGAGCACGCCGTGCAGCCCGGCCAGGGCCTCGGTCACCTGGCCGAGTTCGCCACGGCAGCGTGCCGCCTGCGCACGGCAGTCCAGGGCCTCTTCGCTGTTCGGCCCGCTGACCCGGCCGTAGGCGTCCGCCAGAGCCTCGAACTCCGGCAGCGCGGAACGGTGATCCCCCGCGAGCTGACGGCTGAACGCCCGGCGCCGGCGCAGAGCGAGGACCGCCTTGCTCTCCGCGCCGAGCACCCGGGCAGCCGACTCGACCATCTCCCCGACCACATCCGCCGCCTGCGAGAAGCGGTCCTCCTCCCACAGCGCTGCGCAGTGCTCGTACACCTCGCGGATCTGCTCCCGCAGTTCGTCACGATGGGCGGGTGGCAGCGCGGGCGCCGGTACCGCGTCGGGCCCCGTGCCGGGCGTGTTCCGCTGCGCGCCCGCGGGCGCGGCACGCGAGCGGGGCGCGTAGGGGCGGCGGAAGATGCCGGTCGGGTCGGGTGCCCCGGCGAGGCCCGCCGCCTCGGGTTCGGACTCTGCGCCGGGTACCGGCAGGAAGGGCCGCAGCCGCTCGTACACCTCCTGCACGTCGGCCGGGCGCGCCTCGGGCGCCTTGCGTAGCAGGTGCAGGACGAGGTCCTCCAGGGCCTCCGGTACGTCGGCCCGCAACCGACGCAGCGGCGTCGGGGCGGCGTTGACGTGCTGCATCATCAGCTGCCACTCGCTGTCGCCGCTGAACAGCAGCCGCCCGCAGAGCAGTTCGTGCAGCACACAGCCGAGGGCGTACAGGTCCCAGGGACATCTGGTTGCCGGCCGGACTCCACCAGGGCGGCAACGTCAACCAGCAACTCGTCAGGCACGGTATGAGGCGGACCGTGTTGGCCGGCCATCCGGCTGCTTGAGCGGTGACGCTACCGGGCAAGTAGATGCGCTCACGGTCTTGCCGCCGGAGGGCCGGCTGGTGACGGGCGTGGCGTGGGCGAGGCCGGTGACCACGGGCCAGTCGAAGCCCCCGGTACCGCCGTTCGGATCAAGGGAGAGCATACGCGGCACATACCGACTCGGATCGTGAACACCGACCTCGATGGTGTCGGGGTGCGCAGTCAGTTCCAGTGTCCAGCGGCCCCCACCGTGGCGCCAGGCATCGGTGACGAGCTCGGACACGACCAAGACCACCGTGACCGCCGCGTCAGAGCCACGGTCGGCTGCGGCGCCGGCAATCACCGTGATCATCAGCGTCACCCTGATCTCTGAAGCGTCCATGCCCCTGCCCTGGCTACCCGACCCCCCTGCCCCACCCTCCACCTGCCAACCCGCAGAGCCCCAGTGCTTGCCTGAAGGGGGCGGAGGACCACAGCCGACACATGACGGCACCTGGGGCCGTGCGGGTTCGCCACCCCGGGATCGTCGAGGGCGGCCCGCGGCCTCGTGCCGCACTCGTCAACGGCCGACCTGCGGGGCGTCACGGCTGGAAACGTCAGTCCCGGTCGGCGACGTCACGCTCAGCCGGCCGTGCTGCGCGGCGGGGGCCACTGAGTGCGCCGGACCGAGCCTGGGAGCTGCTTGAACCATCTGTGGGCCGGCCGAGGCAGACCGGTCGAGGCGGACTAGCTCATCTTCGAGGGCGCGGAAATCTATCCCCGCCGGAGTAGACATTCGGCAGCGGTGTGGTTATGGTTTCCCTCGTAGCCGAGATCGAGCAAGGCCCGGCAGACATGAACTGCCGGGAAGCATTACGCAGTTGCAGTTGGCATGACGGTGCGGTGGTGGAGTTCCGAAGCCAGAGTGGTCGCAGGACGGCGACGGGACTGACGGCCGGACCGGGTGGCCCGCAGTGATCAGGGGCCGCCATGAGCAGCACCGCAGTTGCAGTGCCAGTAAGTGAAGTTCGCAGTACCCAGCAGTGAAGTGAGTGGCTGTACCTCGGTGAAGGCGTCGGCTGCGGGCGCGCGCACCGGGAGGTTCGGCAGTGGGGTTCCAAGCCAGAGCAGACGCAGGACGGGCGACGGGGCTGGCTGCCGAAGAGTGGCTCTGTTCGAGGCCACCAGTAGTTCGCAGTTTCCGTTAGTGAGTAGTTGATCAAGAGGGAAGAACGGAGGAGCCCCGCGCCATCAGGATCGCCCGGGAGGAAGTCTTGGACCCGGGTACCGCAGGACATCGATAGTGAGGTGGTCTCCGGTCGAGCAACCGCGATCCCCGCGCCCCCGAGAGCGTCTCGGTCGGGTCTGCGGAGGCAAAGGGCCGGTGCAGTATCAGGGCCGGCAGATGGTGTAGTAGTTCCTTCGGGGCCCTGGTGCCAGTACGGCGCCAGGGCCCCTCCACGCGTTTCGCAGAGAGGTGCAATGACAGCAGACGACACGTTCGGCCGTCTCGATGACGACGACTACCCCGCCTACACCATGGGCCGGGCCGCCGAGATGCTCGGCACCACACAGGGCTTCCTGCGCGCCATCGGCGAAGCCCGCCTCATCACCCCGCTGCGCTCCGCGGGCGGACACCGCCGCTACTCCCGCTACCAGCTGCGCATCGCCGCCCGCGCCCGGGAACTCGTCGACCACGGCACCCCCATCGAGGCCGCCTGCCGCATCATCATCCTCGAAGACCAACTCGAGGAAGCCCAGCGCATCAACGCGGAATACCGCCGCGCCACCGAATCAGCGAATCCGACCGCAGCAGCGTGAGACGAGACGTCCGCGTCGGCGGGCACCGCACGCATGGTCTGCCGTGCGGTGTGATCGTTTCCTGTGGTGACGCGGCGTGTGGGCGTGTAGCGTTCTGTGTCAGCTGTCGTGGTTCGGAATTCCCCCTGCCCGTGCCTTTTGGTGTGGGCGTTTTGCTGTGCAGTGCCGCAGGAACCAGGGCGATCACCTCCGCCTGCCACATGGAGTGGGGGCGTTCATCGACTGGAAGGCATCAGACATGGCAACGGGAACTGTGAAGTGGTTCAACGCGGAGAAGGGCTTCGGCTTCATCGCCCAGGAGGGCGGCGGCCCGGACGTCTTCGCGCACTACTCCGCGATCAACTCTTCGGGCTTTCGTGAGCTCCAGGAGGGTCAGGCTGTGACGTTCGACGTCGCCCAGGGCCAGAAGGGCCCGCAGGCCGAGAACATCAACCTGGTCTGACCTCGCAGACCTGCCCGGGGGATCGCGCACACTGCGTCCGGGGAGCGCCACCCGTGCGGGCTTTGCCGCCCACCGGGCGAAGCCCCTGCTCTCGTGCCGGGCGTACACAGGATCAGGGGCCGCGCAGCCTTTGCTGCGCGGCCCCTGATGTGTTGAGGCGAGTGCGACATCGGCCGAACTTCTTGACCTCAGTTGCTTCGAGCGTCGTACGGTTCGGGTGCCGTATGTCCTGCGCCTCGGTTCGCGCAGTTGGAGCAGTAGACGGTCAGGTGCCCGTCCAGGCGGCGAGGAAAGCTTGTCGTCCATCCGGATCGTCCCATCTGCGGTCCGCCTGCAGAACGCGCCAGGCGGTGAGCTCGAGATCTCGGAGCCACAACTCGCCGATGACCTGTGTCTTGAGGTCAGGCAAATGGTCGGACTTGGCGAGGGCTTGACCGACCACCTCCCCGGCCGCTACGTGCTGGGGCGCGGAGTCATCTCATCGATGGCCGAGAGGATCTGCCCGGCCAGGGCGGTTCCCTCTGCTTCCAGAGAACGCAGCACTTGAACCTGCATGTTGACGGGTAGCAGGTACGCGGTGCCCGACGACCTCCACAGGTGCGACCAGAAGCCTTCTCCCGCCTTGGTGGGGGCAGGCAGGAAGCATGGCCGTTCCACTCGGCTTGGGCAGGCCCAATTGGCGGGAGGGCCAACGGGGCTGGAGTTCACGCGGTGGCGAGCCGGCCCGGGCCCGGCGATGGCCCTGTGGCCCTGGACCGACCTCCCATGCTGCTGCCGGCGCGAGGTCTTTTAGCATTGCCGCATTGCTGCCAGTGACGCCCAGTCGCCCGAGGGGAGAACGAGAAGCTGTGTCCCGCGACGCCGCTGAAGTCGAATACGGTCACGTCGCCTCAGGGCGTGGAGAGAGCCGTGGGCTACCCGACGGATCGCAAGGCGGACATGCAGGGGAGAAGGCTCACTCGGTTTCCGCCCTGGTGGAGCGGGCGGCCGACCTGGCCGAACCGATCAAGCCGAAATTGCGTGGCTGGCTCCATGCCGGAATGGTCCCCGCCGCACTGATCGCGGGCGTCGTACTCATCTGCCTGGCCCGTACTCCGCAAGCAGTCCTGGCCTGCGCCGTGTACTCGGTCACCGCCTGGCTGCTGTTCGCAACGAGCGCCGTCTACCACCGAGGCACCTGGGGACCACTGGGCGAGGCTCTTCTACGACGACTCGACCACGCCAACATCTTCCTGATCACCGCCGGCACCTGCACCCCCCTGGCCGTGCTCCTCCTTCGGCCGGAGCAGCGGTCCATGCTGCTGTGGATCGTATGGACCGGGGCACTGGCCGGCATCGTGTTCCGAGTCCTGTGGGTCGGAGCTCCGCGATGGCTGTACACCCCGTGTTATCTGGCCCTGGGGTGGGCACCGGTGCGCTACCTGCCCGACTTCCTGCACACCGGCGGAGCGGCCGTAGTCGTCCTGATCGTTGTCGGCGGTCTCCTCTACAGCGCGGGCGCGGTCGTCTACGCCCTGCAGCGGCCCGACCTCTCACCCTGCTGGTTCGGTTACCACGAGGTCTTCCATGCCCTGACCGTGGCAGCCTTCACCGCGCACTACGTCGCCATCTCCCTGGCCACCTGCTGACCCTGACAGCGTCCGGGCTTGCGCCGGCTGCTTGCTTGTTCTGGTCGATGAGGTGGTGCTTTACGGTGTCGGCGCACGGAGTTGCCCCGGTCGTACACGGTGGTCTCGTCGCTGGAGTCGGCGTACAGGTGGGTGGCTGCTGACTCCCGTGCCCGGCCGCGATGCCGGCGAGACCGTGACCGGTAGCGGGCCGGGCGCCGGGCCGTGGTTCAGGCGTCGATGATGACGGGGATGATCAGTGGCCTGCGGCGGTGGGTGCGGAAGGCCCAGTTCGCCACGGCGCGGGCGAGGAGTTGTTCGAGTTGGCGGGCGTCGCCTACGCCTTCCTGGGCCGCGGTGGCCAGGGTCTTCTCGATGACGGGGATGACGGGCTCGAAGGTGGTGTCGTCGTGGACGAAGCCGCGGGCCAGGAAGTCGGGGGCCTCGGCCAGGGCGCCGGTGTCGGCGTCGACGATCGCCACGACGGTGACCACGCCTTCGGCGGCGAGGGTGAGGCGGTCCTTGAGGGAGGCTTCGGTGGCGCCGCCGACTTCCATGC